>NZ_JALQDQ010000036.1:0-135841 GCF_023631105.1 Caballeronia sp. AZ10_KS36
CGATGTGTGCCCGAAGGGACTCAACCCGACGAAGGCCATCGGCAAGATCAGGGAAATGCTGGTGCGGCGGGCGGTTTAATACACGCATCGTTTTGACTTGCGGCTCATCATGGGCCGCGTCTGACTACCGCAAAGCTCAACGCGATCGATCCGGTCGCGCGTCTATCCTCTTCTTCGCTCTCGACCGCCCGGTAACGCGGCGGTCGAGACGATGTCTTCGTTTCATCTTTCACCGAAGCCGCTTCAGCCTGCATGTCGTTGCCGCGACGCGCAGCGCGACGACGCACGGTCGTACGAGATGTCATGTCCGTTCCTTGTATTCGATTCGAGCCCTCATTCAACGATTCCGCGATCCATTTGTAAAATGAATCATTTTCCGCATCTGATAACGGCATCGAATGGAACTGAAACTGTTGAAGACGTTTCTCGCGGTGGCGGAACTGCGTCATTTCAGCCGCGCGGCGGAGGCGTTGCACCTGAGCCAGCCCGCCCTCAGCAAGCAGATCGTCGCGCTGGAAGCGAGCCTCGGCGGCAAGCTGTTCGAACGCGGCAGGCATGGGGCGGAGCTGACGCCCTTCGGTGAAGCGTTTCTGCCGGATGCGCAGGCACTGATGCGCGACGCCGACGATATCCTCGCCCGCGCCCGCGATGCCAGCAGCGGCAGAACCGGGCATTTGCGCATCGGCATTTGTCTCTCGGTGCTGACGCTGGTGCCGCGGCTCATTGCGGACTTTCGCCGGCAGAATCCCGGCGTGGCGATCACGCTCTCGGATCTCTCCTCATCGGAGCAGAGCCGTCGCATTCTCGCGGGCAAGCTCGATGCAGGCTTCATGCGCCTGCCGGCGGCGAGCGGACTGACATCGTTCAGAGTGATCGACGAAGGCCTGGCGCTCGCGATGCCCGCCGATAGCCGCTACAAGCGGCTTCCGACGGACCTCGGCGCGCTGAATGACATCGGCTTTATCGCGTTGTCGCGCGCACGCGGTCCCGGTCTCGCGGCGCAGATCGACCGATGGTGCGGCGAGCGGCATTTCGTGCCGCACGTCACGCAGCACGCGGAAGACGTGCAATCGGTGCTCACGTCGGTTGCGGCGGGCGTGGGCGTCGCGTTCATTCCGTCGCGCGCGCAGCATTTGCTACGCGATGCAACCGTCCTGCCGCTGAACGGCAAACATGCGAAGTGGCGCGTGGGTTTGGCGTGGCCATCGGCGAAAGAGAATGCGGTCACGGCCCGCTTCGTGCGTCATGTGCGCGAGGCATTGAAGGACGCCGCAACATAGTAAGGATCCCGAACGTTATTTTCGCAGTTCGCCCGGTCCCTTGCCCGTCCAGCGTTTCAACGCGCGACGGAAGTTCGCCGTGTCGCTGAAGCCGAGCAGCATGGCGACGTCGTCGGTATTCATCTTTGTCGTCTTCAGATACTCGAGCGCGAGGGAGCGGCGTACATCGTCGACGATCGCGAGAAACGACGTGCCTTCCGCTTGCAGACGCCGCCGCAGCGTGCGCGTGGTCATGTGCATCTGCTCGGCCGTGGCCTCCATGCCGGGAAAGACGCCGGGCGTGCTCATCAGTATCTGATAGACCTCGCCCGAGACACCGCTCGATGTCTTCGCCTGACCGATGAGCCTGTCGCACGTTTCCTGCAAGAGCGACGCCGTGAGCTGATGCGCGAGTTGCGGCTTGCGATCGAGAATCGCGCTGTCGTAGATCAGCTCGCATTGCTCTTGCTCGAAGTAGCAAGGACAGCCGAGATAGTCCGGGTAAATGTCCGCATGCGCGGGCGCGGGATACGAGAAGCATGCCTTGATCGGCGGACACAGCCCGCCCGCGACATCCTGCAGATGCGTGACATGCTGCGTGTACTGCTGCTCGATGATGAACTCCCGCAACTCGCGCGACGGGCTAGAGATGAACGCGTCGGGGAACGTCCAGACCATGCGGTCCGGATACTCGGTCCATTCGATGGCAACCGTAGGCGTGGCGAGCCGATGATATTTCACGCCCAGCTTGAAGTAGTCGCGCAGCGAGAGGCAGGACATGAGGGCATACCCGTACATGCCGTAAGCCGAAAGATGCAGCTTCCTGCCGACCATGAACGGCGTCGCGGGATCGCACGATAGCGAGATCGCGTTCCTGCACACGGTCGCGTACTGGCCGATGGACGTGAGCACGGACGCATCCTGCAACGCCTCCACGCTCAGGCCCGTGCCGCGCAGACTGTCGGCGGGCGCGATGCCTTGCTCCGCCAGGACCTCGACCAGCGCCGCGATTTTGTACGGCGCATACATGCGTTCGTTGAGTGGGGGCCGGATCGTCGCCATGACTTGCTCGCTGGATTCGCTATGTCCTCGCAGGACTTTCGCCTGTCCGGAAATGACCTTTCCGGCCCGATGCTAACTCACTAACATCAGTGTCACAAGCCGCCGTTGCGCGAAGCGCGGCGGCATATGGAGACGAGGACAGCATCATGAGCAATCCCGGCCGCAAGGTCATCATTTCGTGCGCCGTCACGGGCGCCACGCACGTTCCTTCGATGTCGGAGCATCTGCCCCTCACGCCCGACGATATCCGTACACAGTCGATCGAAGCCGCCGAAGCGGGCGCCGCGATCATCCATCTGCATGCGCGCGATCCCAACGACGGACGCCCCACGCCGAGCCCCGACATCTTCAGGCAGTTCGTGCCCGCTATCGCCGAGGCGACCGATGCCGTCATCAACATCACGACGGGCGGCAGCACGCGCATGACGCTCGAAGAACGGCTCGCGTATCCGCTCGCAGCGGCCCCTGAGATGTGCTCGCTCAACATGGGCTCGATGAACTTCTCGATTCATCCGCTGGCATCGAAGATCTCGACGTGGCGCTATGAATGGGAAAAGGGCTACGTGGAAGGCATGGAAGACATGATCTTTCGCAACACCTTCAAGGACATCAAGCACATCCTGCTCGAACTGGGCGGCAAGGGCACGCGCTTCGAGTTCGAATGCTACGACCTCGGGCATCTCTACAATCTCGCGCATTTCGTGGATCAGGGGCTCGTCAAGCCGCCGTTCTTCATCCAGTCGGTGTTCGGCATTCTGGGCGGCATGGGCTCGGACCCGGAGAACATGACCGTGATGCGCGCCACCGCCGATCGCCTGTTCGGCCGCGAAAACTACTTGTTCTCCGTGCTCGGCGCGGGTCGCCATCAAATGCCGCTCGTCACGATGAGCGCCATTCTCGGCGGCAACGTGCGTGTCGGGCTGGAAGACAGCATCTATCTCGCGAAGGGCGTGAAAGCAGAATCGAACGCGCAGCAGGTCAGGAAAATCCGCCGCATTCTCGAAGACCTGTCGTTCGAGATCGCGACGCCCGCGGACGCCCGCGCGATGCTCGGCCTCAAAGGACGCGATCACGTCACGCTCTGATTAACGCACTTATCGAATCCACACGGCCTGCCTAAAGCACACATAGCAACACATAACAACGGCAGCCAATCTTTCAGGAGACAACATGGACACCGGCGCTCTCAACGACACGGTCGACGCGATCCATCGCGCCGCAACGCGCAAGGCGATGCTGCGGCTCATCCCGCTCATGTGCGCGATCTATTTCATGTCCTTTCTCGACCGCACGAACGTGGCGCTCGCGAAGGTGCAACTCGCCGCCGATGTGGGCATCAGCGCGGCTGCATACGGGCTCGGCTCGGGCATCTTCTTCATCGGCTATGCGCTGCTCGAAGTGCCGAGCAATCTCGCGGCGCATCGCATCGGGCCGCGCCGCTGGATCGCGCGCATCGCGGTGAGCTGGGGCATTCTCTCGACGGCCATGATGTTCGTGCAGGGCGAGTGGTCGTTCTATGTGCTGCGCGTGCTGCTGGGCATCGCGGAAGCGGGGCTCTTTCCCGCGCTCATGTACATGGTGACGCTGTGGTTCGCGCCCGCTGACCGGCCTATCGCGGTGGGCTGGATCTACACGGCGCCGGCGCTCGCGCTGGTGCTCGGCAATCCGATCGGCGGCGCGCTGATGCAGTTGGGCGGCATCGGCGGCCTGCACGGCTGGCAGTGGATGTTCATGATCGAAGGCATCCCGAGCGTGCTCGCGGGCGTGCTGCTGTACTTCAAGCTGCCGGAGCGTCCGCACAATGCGCGCTGGCTCTCGTCCGATGAAGCGCAAGCCCTCGAAGCGCGCGCGGTCATCGACACGCACGGGCATCCGGAGCTCACGTCGGCGGACTGGCTTTCGGCTTTGAAGCGGCCGACGACCGTGCTCATCGGGCTCATCTACTTCCTGAATCAGGTCGCCTTCGTCGGGCTGTACTTCTTCACGCCCGCGATGATTCATCAGATGCACGTGAGTTCGCCGTTCATCGTCGGGCTGCTGTCGAGCAGCGTGGGCGTGGGCTTTCTGCTGGGCGTGCTGATCCTGCCGCGCATCCATCGTCGTTATGGCAACGACTGCGTGTATCTGGGCATACTCACGGCTGGGCTCGTCGCGGGCGCCTGTGCGTTCGTGGCGACGGCCCATCCGGCGGCGCGCATGGCATTGCTCGCGGTCACGGCGTTCTTCGGTGGCGGCGTCCTGCCTTCGTACTGGGCCATTGCGATGAAGCGGCTGCAAGGCATTCAGGCAGCGGCGGGCCTCGCGTTCATCAATACGATCGGGCTCATCGGCGGATTCGTCGGACCGTATCTCTTCGGCATGACGGAGACGGTCACGGGGCGCAGCGATTCGGGCTTCCTTGTGATCGTCGTGGCCTCGGTGCTCGGGCTTGCGCTCGTGCCGGTCTTCGCGCGAGCGATCCGGCGCGAAGCGGGCGCGGGGTCGGCAATGAGCAATGGCAAGGCGGCCATCCACTCCTGACTGACACGAGAAGACTTGAACGATGAGACTCCAGAACAAAGTAGCGATCATCACGGGCGCGGGACAGGGCATCGGCGCGGCCACGGCATTGAAGTTCGCGCGCGAAGGCGCGATCGTCGTCGCGTGCGATATCAACGACTCAGCCGCGAAGGACGTGATCGCGCAATGCCGCGAGGCCGGCGCCGAGGCTTCGGCGTTTCGCGTCGACATGTCCGACCGTGACAGCGTGGATGCGATGGTCGCCGCCGTGCGCGAGCGGCACGGCAGAATCGACGTGCTCGTGAACAACGCGGGCATCACGCGCGATGCGCGTCTGCAGAAGATGACCATCGAACAGTTCGATGCCGTCATCGACGTGAATCTGCGCGCCGTGTTCCATGCAAGCCAGGCGGTGGTGGACGGCATGATCGCGCAAGGCTCGGGCGTGATTCTCAATGCGAGTTCGGTGGTCGGCATCTACGGCAACTTCGGGCAGACCAATTACGCGGCATCCAAGTTCGGCGTCATCGGCTTCACGAAGACCTGGAGCCGTGAACTGGGGCCGAAGGGCATTCGCGTGAACGCGGTCGCGCCGGGTTTCGTCGAGACGCCGATTCTGTCGACTATCCCCGACGACGTGCTCGGCAAGATGCGCGCGCAAGTGCCGCTCGGACGCCTCGGGCGGCCCGAAGAAGTCGCCAACGTCTACGCCTTTCTCGCAAGCGACGAAGCGAGCTATATCAACGGCGCGGTCATCGAGGTATCCGGCGGCATGACGCTTTGATGCTTTGATGCTTTGAGGCTTCGATGCTTCGATACCGCCGCGTGCTAACGCATGGTCCACTTGAACATGAACACATTCGAACTTCTGAAACCGCAGCCGGGCTTGCGCGTTCTCGTTACCGGCGCGGCGTCGGGCATCGGCGCGGGCATTGCACAAGCCTTTCTTGAGACGCAGGCGCAGGTATTCATCTGCGATGTGGATGCCGCGGCGGTCCAGCGCTTCGCGGCCACGCATGCGTCGCTGCATGGCTGCGTGGCCGACGTGAGCGATCCGCAGCAGGTCGATCACGTCATCGACGATGCGCGCGCCGCGCTCGGCGGTCTGGACGTGCTCGTGAACAACGCGGGCATCGCGGGTCCGACGGGGCCGGTCGAAGAACTCGATCCCTCGCAGTGGGAGCGCACCGTCACGACCAATCTCAACAGCCAGTTCTACTTCTTGCGCAAGGCCGTTCCGCTGATGAAAGAGACGTCGGAGCGGGCGAGCATCATCACGATGTCGTCGGTGGCGGGGCGGCTCGGCTATGCATTTCGCACGCCGTATGCCGCGACGAAGTGGGCGCTCGTGGGCCTCATGAAGTCGCTCGCTATCGAGCTTGGCCCGAGCAACATTCGCGTCAACGCGATCTTGCCCGGCGTGGTGCAGGGCGAACGGATGGATCGCGTGATCGCGGCGCGCGCGCAGTCGGTCGGCGTTACGTTCGATGCCATGCGCGACGAGTATCTGAAGAAGATATCGCTGCGTCGCATGGTGACGGTCGAGGATATCGCGGCGATGACGCTTTTTCTTGCTTCGCCTGCGGCGGGGAACGTCACGGGGCAGGCTATTAGCGTTGATGGGAACGTGGAGTATTTGTAGGCAGCATGTTCAGTCAGCGTGGATGGGAACGTGGAGTATTTGTAGGCAGCATGTTCCGTCAGCGCGGAAGCGAAGCCGCGCTGACTAGCCGGCCAACGGCCCTCACTCCCGCTTCTCCCCACCCGTAAGCAAGCTCTTGATCTTATCCTCCGTCTGCGCGTACTGCCCTTCGCCGAAGTGGCTATACACGAGCTTGCCGTTCTGATCGATCAGATACAGCGCGGGCCAGTACTGATTGCCGTAAGCCTGCCACGTCGCGAACTGGTTGTCCTGCGCGACCGGATACGTAATGCCGTTCTTGGCAATCGCTTTCTTGAGATTGCCCGTATCGCGTTCGAATGCGAATTCCGGCGAATGCACGCCGATCACCACGAGCCCCTTGTCGCGATAACGCGCGTTCCACTCCTTGATATACGGCAGCGTGTGCGCGCAGTTGATGCAGTCGAAGGTCCAGAAATCGACGAGCACCACCTTGCCGCGCAACTGCTTCAACTGCAGCGGCGCGCTGTTGAACCAGTTGTCGATGCCCGTGAACTCGGGCGCTTGTTCTCCGTTCGCGATAGCCGCGGAACCGAGCGCCGAAGCGCCGTTCGAGGCGAATGCCGCAAAGCCCGCCGTCGCCGCGATGCCGAGCGCGACTGCTGCAATCCTCAGACGACCGTACATGGTGACTCTCCTTGGGTGGTTGATGTCAGCCCGTATTGCAGCGCGCCGATGTATCCGCACTGTGTCCCGCGTCGGAGCGAATCGCGTCGTCATGTATCGCCGCGCGCCGCAGATACGTTGCGATACATAACGCCCTGATCGAGACATTCGCGCGATACATGTCAGCCGTGAAATAGCGCCATCGCTCATTCATGGAGGGGAGTGTCATGTTGCTGATCATCGTGGCTTTTCTGGGCGGCGCGTTCACCGTGCTCAGTCCCTGCATTCTGCCGGTCGTGCCGCTCATCTTCGCACGCACCGACCGGCCGTTTCTCACCGATCGGCTGCCGCTCTTAGCCGGCCTCGCCGGCATGTTCACGCTCGTCACCGGCGTGGGCGCGGCGGGTCTCGCGGGCGCGGCGCAGTTGAGTCAGTTCGGCCGCTGGCTCGCACTCGGGCTGTTCGCGCTGTTCGGCGCGTCGCTGCTCTTTCCCGCTATCGCCGCGCGCCTGGCGTCGCCGCTCTCTGCGCTGGCGGATCGCTTCATCGCGCGGTCTCAGGCGCAAAGCGCATCGCGCCGCATTCTTCCTGCGATGCTGCTCGGCGCGGCCACCGGGCTCCTCTGGGCGCCGTGCGCCGGTCCGATACTCGGCGCGATTCTCTCCGGCGCGGCGCTCAATGGCGCGAGCTGGCACACCGGCGCGGCGCTCGCGGCCTACGCGACAGGCGCGGCGTGCGCGCTCGCGGTGGCATCGTCGCTCGGCAAGCGCGCGCTCGACGGCCTCAAGCGATCGTTCGGCATCGGCGAGCACGTGCGCCGCGCGATGGGCGCGCTCGTGCTGTTGACCGTCGCCGCTATCGCTTCGGGCGTCGACACGCGTGTGCTCGCGCTCGTCAATGGCGTCTCGACCGATGGCATCGAAAGTCGGCTCGTCGCGCTCTTGTCCGCGCGCACGCCGTCGCCCGGCGATGCGCAAAAGCCGCGCATCGTGCGCGTGGCGATGTCGTCCCCGAACGCATCGGCACGCCTGCCGGTACAAGGCGCGCTGCCCGCGCTCGACGGCGCGACGCAGTGGCTCAACTCGCCGCCCCTTACGCGCGATGCGTTGCGCGGCAAGGTCGTCGTCGTCAACTTCTGGACGTACTCGTGCATCAACTGCCTGCGCACGCTGCCGTATCTGCGGACGTGGGCGCAGCAGTACGGCGGCAACGGGCTCGTCGTGCTCGGCGTGCATACGCCCGAATTCGCCTTCGAGCACGACACCGGCAACGTGCAGCGCGCGCTGCGGGATCTGCGCGTGCCGTATCCCGTCGCGGTCGATAACGATTACCGCATCTGGCAGGCGTTCGGCAATCGCTATTGGCCGGCGTTCTATATCGTCGATCAGGAAGGGCGCATCCGCTATCACCACTTCGGCGAGGGCGGCTACCAGGAGGCCGAGCATGTGATCCGGCAATTGCTCGGCGATGCGGCCAGCACGCCGGACGCGAACGCGCGCCCGGCCGTCGTCGCGAGCGGCACGCAAGTGGCCGCCGATCCGGCGCACGAGGCGTCGAGCGAAACGTATGTCGGCTATCGCGAGGCAGAAGGACAGGCGCCCAGCCAGCAAGTCGTGCGCGATGCCGCCGCCGACTACGCGCTGCCGCCACGTCTTGCGCTGAACGAATGGGCGCTCGGCGGGCAGTGGAACATCGGCGCGGAGGCGGCCGTGCCGGTGGCGCCGCATGCGCGCATCGCGTATCGCTTTCATGCGCGCGATCTTCATCTCGTGCTCGCGCCCGCCGCCGACGGCAAGCCGGTGCGCTTTCGCGTGACCGTGGATGGCGCGGCGCCGGGCGCGTCGCACGGCGCGGACGTCGATGCGAACGGCAACGGCGTCGTCGATGCCGCGCGCCTCTATCAACTCGTGCGCCAGAGCGGAACCGTCGATGACCGCACGTTCCAGATCGAGTTTCTCGACGGCGGCGCGCGAGCTTATGCATTCACCTTCGGCTGATCTTTGTATCGCCATGTATCCGGCGCGGCGCGTGACACATGCGCTTGCAGCGGGGAGTGCTGGCGGAAACAAGCCAGATACGTTCGCGCGTTTCAATACGTCTCATGCAAGGCCGATTCGATTCCGGTCTTGCAGTCACCCCTCGACCTTCGGAGAACATCATGAAAGCCATGCAAGTGATTGCTGCCGCCGCGCTTGCCGTCGCGCCCATCGTAACCTTTGCGCAGAGCGCGGACGGCATCACGCGCGCGCAAGTGCGTGCCGAACTCGTTCAACTGGAGCACGCCGGCTATAACCCGGCAAGCGATCATTCGCAGTATCCAAAGAACATAGAGGCTGCCGTTGCACGTCTGCATTCGGGCGATGCCGCATATGGCGGCGCAGTGGCCGGCGCGTCGCAGGCGGGCGCGCGGCAGGGTGAGGTCGTCGGTCTGGGCTCGTTGTACGCGCGTCCGTGATGGAGATGGCGTTTGCATCGCGCGGAAGTGGTTGCGCGGTGCGAACGCCGGGCCTTCGCGCGATACGACACCAGCCGCGCTTTCGTACGGCCGCCTTGCGCGGATGCCGTCGTGGCGTTCATCGCGAGTTGTCGCGCGATTGCGAGTTTCAGCGGTGTGCCGGTCGCGTCTGGATTGCTTCAAGCTTCCACTCGACGTCGCGTCTTGGCGATGCGTCTGCTCATACTTCTAACCGGTGTTATCACGCCAGTCGCGCTTTCAAACCGCCGCCTCCGCACGATTCGAGCTCAAGTTGCCGTTGATAGCCCGCGCGAATTTCCGCGCCACGCTGACATGCCGATTGCTCGACCTCCCGCGAGCGTCGCATCGCGCAAGAAACTCATGCAGCATGCAACGCATAACCGCCGTTCGCGACACCAGCGGCGCCTCCAAACCGCCGCCTTCGCGCGGATCAAACGCAAGTTGCCGTTGATAGCCCGCGCGATCGCAAGCGCTGGCGGCGTGCCGCTCGTGTCCCGATTGCCCGAGCTTTCCGCCAGCATCGCATAGCGCGAGCACGTCGTGGAGGATGCAACGCGTAACGGTCGTTCAAGAAACCAGCGGCGCTTCCAAACCGCCGCCTTCGCACAATTCGAGGTCCACGTCGCGTCAATAGCCCGCGCGATCGCAAGCACTCGCCGCCGTGCTCATCCTTCCCGTGAGCGTCGCATCGCGCGAGCGAGTCGTGCAGCATGCAACGCGAAACAACCACTCACAAAACCAGCCGCGCCTCCAACCCGCCGCCCTCGCGCCCATGCAACGTCAAGGTGGCGTCCATCGCCCGCGCGAGTTGCCGCGCGATGGCAAGTCCCAGTCCGGTGCCGCCCGTATCGCGATTGCGCGAGCTTTCCAGCCGCACGAAAGGCTCGAACACCGCTTCGAGCGACGCTTCCGGAATGCCCGGTCCGCGATCCATCACCGAGATGCATGCGCGGCCATCGGCGAGCGCCTTCATCTCGATCTCCGCCGCGCCCGAAAACTTCAGCGCATTGTCGACGAGATTGCCGACGATGCGCCGCAACGCCTGCGGACGCGTCACCATCGCATGGCCGATGCGGCCTTCGAGCGACACGCTCTTTCTCGCGTCGCGGTAGTCGTCGACGATGCTTTCGATCAGCGCATCCGGATCGATACGCACCGGCGCTTCCTGCGTGCCGTGCAAGGTCCGCGCGTACGTCACGCCTTCTTTCACGAGCGTTTCCATCTCCTGCAAGTCCTGCCGCAGCTTCGCGCCGGTCGCGCTGTCGTCCATCACGTCCACGCGCAGGCGCATGCGCGTGATCGGCGTTTGCAGATCGTGCGTGATGGCCGCGAGGATCTGCATGCGCTGCGCCATGTACATCGCGACGCGATCCTGCATTGCGTTGAACGCCTTCGCCGCGCGCAGCACTTCGTCCGGGCCTTCCTCGGGCAGGCGCTGTCCCTTCAGATCGGGACCGAGCGTGTCGGCCGCCTGCGCCAGCTGCGCCAGCGGGCGCGTGGCCAGGCGCACCGCGAGCCAGCAGCACGCAACCACCACGACAAGTTGCAACGCAAGCACGAAGGGCAGCCAGCTCGACAGCGGCGTGCCCTGCATCGGGCGCATGTCGATGGTGAGCGGCGAGCCGTCGGAGAGGCGCAAGTGAATTTGGAACCGTTCGGCGTGACCGGGCACCGCGTTCGCCGTCAGCGGATAACGCTTGCCGATGCCCTCGGCGATCGACTGCGCGAATCGCTCGGACAGCGCGGCGTCGGGCGGCGCGCCGCTCACGCCCGGACCGAGAATGAAATCGTACGTGCGCCGCGCTAGCCGCGGCAGCCACGCGGCGCGCTCGCCGGGCGGCAGATGATCGAGCAGCGCGACCGAACTCGCCACTTCGCGCTGGACGTAGCCCGTCATCACGTTCGTCATGCTCCGGTCGCGCTCCGTCATGGTGAGCCAGAACGCGGCCGCCTGCGCCACCGCGAGCCCGATCAGCAAGATGACGGCGAGCCGCGCAAAGAGCGTGCGCGGCAGGCGCAGCCACGCGGCGGCTGCGCGCGGCGCTTCCTCCGATACCCCGATGCGCGCGCTCATGGCGTACCGCCGAGCGGCGTCACCGCCGCCGAGAACACATAGCCTTCGCTGCGCAGCGTCTTGATGTAGCGCGGCTCGCGCGCTTCGTCCTTCAGGCGCTGACGCAGGCGGCTCACGAGCAGGTCGATGGAGCGGTCGAACGGATCGGCCTGACGGCCTTGCGTCAGATTGAGCAACTGATCGCGCGTGAGCACGCGCTGCGGGTGATCCAGAAACACGCGCAGCAAGCGATATTCGGCGCCGGAGAGCGCGACCATCGTGCCGTCGGCATCAAGCAGATGGCGCGCGGTCGTGTCGAGCCGCCAGTCGCCGAAAGCCAGCACGGGCGCGCTCTCCGTCACCTGCATGCCGGGCGGCAGCATGCGCGTGCGGCGCAAAACGGAGCGCATGCGCGCGAGCAGTTCGCGCACGGCGAAGGGTTTCGGCAGATAGTCGTCCGCGCCCATTTCGAGGCCGAGAATGCGATCGGCTTCCTCGTTGCGCGCGGTCAGCATGAGCACCGGAACGGAGCGGAACTTGCCCGCGCGCAATTCGCGGCATAGCACGAGTCCGTCTTCGCCCGGCAGCATCAGATCGAGCACGATCAGATCCGGCGCGCCCTGTTCGAGCACGGCGCGCATCTGCCGGCCATTGGCGGCAAGCGACACGCGCATGCCGTTCTTCTCCAGATATGTCGCGAGCAGTTCGCGGATGCCGCGGTCGTCGTCGACGATCAGCACGTGGTCGGTGGTTTCCATCGATCGCTCATGGCTTCTTGCGCTTGAATTGCACCCGGGCGGGCGTGAGCAACAGGCACTGCACCGGATGCGCGAGTTCGGCCGCCAGTCCGCCCGCGAGGAAGGCGACGATTGCCAGCATGCGTTTCACGGATGACTCCAGCGTTGACATGCAAGCTTTATAGCCCAGAACGCGCGCGGTTTCGACACGCGGGCGGCGCGTTTTGTATCGCAGTGTATCCGCGGCTTCGCGCGATACATAGCGTTGCACGCGTCGCTCATGCGTCGATCGAGCTGAGAAGCGCGCGGCGCCGCGTTTGTATCGGCATGTATCCGGAAGCGGCCTGATACAGAGCGATTCGAACAGGGCGCTCTCATGAAACATGGCGGATACACGGGCGCGTTCCAATGGCGTCACGGCAGCAGACGGTGCAGACAACGCAAGTACACACGCAAGTACACAGGCAATTGTGCGCGGGCCGGCACCTGATAAGCGTCGTCACTTTCAACCTCAAGGAGCTTAACCATGAAAACCTCGATCATCGCTTTGTTCGTCGCCGCCAGCGCTTTCGCGGGAGCCGCGCAAGCCGCAGTCAACGATACCGCGCCCGTGTCGCAGGATACGCAGTCGGCGGCGGTGCATCGCGTGATGGGCAAGACGCGCGCTGAAGTCCGCAGCGAACTCGTGCAGGCGCAAAAGAGCGGACAGATCGCGGCGCTGGCCAGTCTCTATCGCGGTAGCTGAGTGACTGCGTTCGGCATCGCCTGATTTCCAATCATTCGAAGATCACGTTCAACCTCTAGGAGCTTAATCATGAAGACCTCGATCATCGTTTTGTTCGTCGCCGCCAGCGCATTCGCGGGAGCCGCGCAAGCCGCAGTCAACGATACCGCGCCCGCGTCGCAGGATACGCAGCCGTCGGCGGTGCATCGCGTCATGGGCAAGACGCGCGCTGAAGTCCGCAGCGAACTCGTGCAGGCGCAAAAGAGCGGGCAGATCGCGGCGCTGGCTAGTCTCTATCGCGGTAGCTGAAGACTCGCGCATCGCGCATAGGCCGACACCAACCATTCGAGGATCACCATGACGACACACATGGACACTGTGCTTTATACCGGCAAAACGCGTGTGACCGGAGGCCGCGAAGGACACGCGCGCAGCTCCGACGGCCGGCTCGACGTGAAGCTCTCGACGCCCGGCGCGGCGGGCGCGGGCACCAACCCCGAGCAGATGTTCGCGGCAGGCTGGTCGGCGTGTTTCATCGGCGCAATGCGCAAGGCCGCCGCCGTGTTGCAAGTGAAGCTGCCCGACGATACGGCCGTCGACGCCGAAGTGGATCTCGGCACGCACGACGGCGCGTATCTGCTGCGCGCGCGGCTTGCGGTGAGCCTGCCGGGCATCGACCGCGATACGGCGCACGCGATCGTCGAGGGCGCGCATCGGACCTGCCCGTACTCGAAGGCGACGCGCGGCAATATCGACGTGACCATCGAGGTCGTGTGAGAGCGGCGGCATGGCGGCGGCGCGGGGATGCGCCCGCTGCCGCCGCAACGCGCGAAAGCGGGCATGGCGCGTGCCTTGAGCGAGAACGGTCGTCGATTGCGCGGTCCGCGGTTGATGGGCGCGAGACGACCTGATATGTTCGCTTGAACCTCACTCAGCTCTCGGAGTCACGATGCAGTCCAAGTTGCGCGAAGAAGATATCCGAACCCGTGCCTATCTCCTCTGGGAGGCCGATGGCCGACATTCCGGGCGCGATCACGTGTATTGGCAGCAGGCCATCGCTCAACTGAAGGAAGAAGGCGTCGCGCCGTCGCGCGATGCGGTCATCGACGAGCATGCGGCGTCGAGCGCAAAGAAGCCGGCGAAGGGCAAGAAGGCCGCTGCGGCCTCCGCAATTCCTGATACTTCCGATACGTCCGAGACCGAAAAGAAGACGAAAGCCAAAACGAAGACGCCGGTGAAGACCGCAGCGAAGACCGCGACGAAGACAGCGGCGAAATCGGCGCCGAAGTCCGCCGCGAAGAAGCCGACGAAGGCGAAGGAACCTGCGACGGAAGCGAAGGCGAAGTCTGCCGCCGCTGCGAGCGAACCGAAAGCCAAACGCGGCAGCAAGTCGGCGGATGCCGAAGCTCCCAAGCCCGCGAAGAAGCCGCGCAGGACCAAGGCCGCCGAAGGGCAGGCCGAGTCGAATTAGGCCTGCGGCGAGCGTCCGATACGCATAACGACGCGAGGCGCGGTTCGCTAAGCGTCCGCGCCGCCGCCGCGCCTGCTCACGATTGCCAACGCGACCGCGCCCAGCGCCAGCGCCGCAGCCGCGATCCAGAGCGCGTATGAGAACGATCCGGTTCGCTCGGCAATCGGCGCGGCGACGATCGGCCCGACGATCTGTCCGAGGCCATAGGCGCCCGTCGCGTAGCCCATCAGGCCGGCTGCCGCATCGCCGCGCAAGCGGCGCGCTTCGCGCATGGCGAAGAGGGTGATCGCGGTGAACGGCAAGCCGAGCAGCACGGTGCCCGCGCCGAGTCCGATGGCGGTCGGCGACACGACGCCGAGACATATGCCCGCCGCCTGCACGAGATAGCACGCAGCCAGCAAGCGCCGGTTATCCCATGCAATCGGCAGACGCGCGCCGAAGACCGCGCCCACCATCAGCGCCAGCCCGAACGCCGGCCAGAACAGATCGGGCCACGGCGACCCCGGCAACGCGTGTCGCGCGATGACCGGCAGAAACGTCGCGGTGATGATGTAGCCGAAACCGGCGAGACCATACAGGCCGACGAGCCAGAACGCATCGTCACGCGTCGAGGCGTGCGTGCTGGCGCTTGCAGCGTGCGCGTGCCCGGAGGCCGGCGAAGGCGTCAGCGCGAACGCCTGCCAGATGAACGCGATCGCCACGGCCGAACACGCCGCGAAGCCCGCCCAGACCCACGGCGCGCTGACGCCGTACGCGGCAGCACCCGCGCCGAGCAGCCCAGTCGCGACGATGCCGACACCCGGTCCCGCGTAGATCACGCCGCTCATGCCGTGCGCGTTCAATTCCGCGAGACGCCGCAGGCCCCATTGCGATGCGAACACGAACGCCCACGCGCTGACGACGCCCGCCGCGAAGCGTATGACGGTCCACGCCCAGAAGGCGTGCACGACGCCCATCGCCAGCGTGAAGACGGCGGTCGTCACGAGCGCGAGGCGCACCATGCGGCCGTGATCGACGCGAATCGCCGCGCACGTCAGCGCGCCGATCAGATATCCCGCGTAATTCGCCGATGCGAGCCATCCGCCCTGACGAATATCGAGCGCGCCGCTCTTGAGCATCAAGGGCAAGAGCGGCGTGAACGCGAATCGACCGACGCCGAGCGCCACGGCGAGCGCGACGGCGCAGGCGAGCGCCGCATCGCGCGCGGAATGGGTTGACGGTGCGTGAGCTTCAGCAGACGTAGCCATGAGGATCAAAAAAGACGAGCAGTCACCCGATGCTAGCTTGACCGCCGCATCTTGAAAAATGAATAATCAAGATGGAATCAATCTCGGATGCAGATCATGGACCTCGGCTCATTGGCGATTTTCCGGACTGTCGTGCGCGAAGCCGGCGTGACGAAAGCGGCGGCCAAGCTCAATCGCGTGCAGTCGAACGTGACGACGCGCATTCGCCAACTGGAGGAGACGCTCGGCACCGAGCTTTTCGAGCGCAACGGCCGGAAGCTCGTGCTTACGCCCGCCGGCGAGACGCTGCTGCCGTACGCCGAGCGCCTGCTCGCGCTGGCCGACGAAGCGCGTCACGCGGTGCGGGAGAACCGTCCGCAAGGGCGTTTGCGTCTCGGCACCATGGAAAGCACGGCCGCGAGCCGGCTGCCGCGCGTGCTGGCGGCCTACCATCAACGGTGGCCGGACGTGACGCTGGAACTGGCGACGGGCGTGACCCGCGCGCTCATCGACAGCGTGCGCGCCTATGAAGTGGATGCCGCCGTGCTCGCGCGCCCCATCGAGCCGAACGCGCTTCCAGCCGAACAGTTCGAAACGGTGCCCGTGTTCGAGGAAGAACTCGTGCTGGTCACGCCGCGCGGGCAGCATCCGACCGCCATGGCGCAGCAGATCGCCGGGCTCACGCTCGTCGCGTTCGAGCGCGGCTGCGCGTATCGCGCCTATGCGATGCGCTGGTACGAAGAGCAAGGCATCCGGCCGGCGCGCGTGCTGGAGCTGGGTTCGTATCACGCGATTGTCGCGTGCGTGTCAGCAGGCGCGGGCGTGGCCGTCGCGCCGCGCTCGGTGCTCGAACTCGCGGGACTGGCCGACGAAGTGGAACTGCATTCGCTCGGCGATCTCGGCCGGGTGAGCACGCTGCTCGTGTGGCGCAAGGGACACTTTTCGGCGGCGCTCGGCGCATTGCGCGACTTGCTGCTCGCGCGGTCGTGAGCGCAGCACGCGTCGCCCGCGCCGCCAGCATCGCCCGTCATGAGGCCTTGCCGATGCTCAACTGCACCTGATCGATTGCCGCCATGACCAGATCGTCTGCATGGCGAATGCCTTCGGCGGATGCGGCGAGTCCGTCCAGACGGCCATCGATCAGCAGCAAGGCGAGGCCGTGCACATACGCCCACGCTGCGGTGAGCGCGACGGCGCGCGAGGCCTCCATCGGCCCGAAAGTATGCTCGCCCGATGGCGGGCCGAGCGGCGCGTCGCCGAACACGCCGGCCAACGCGAGACCAGCGGTTCGTCGCGCCTCGATGAGCGATGGCCTTTCGGCATCGAGCATCTCGCCGCGCGACATCAGCCGCATGAGATCCGGATTCTTCTTCGCGAAGTCGATATAGCCACGCGCGATGGCCCTCGGCCTCTCCGACGCGTCGTGCACTTCGCGCGCGCTATCCGCGATGCACGCCGACAGACGCATGAAGCCATCGGCCGCGAGTTCGCTCAGCACGCCCGCTGTGTCGCCGAAATGATGCTGAGGCGCGGTATGCGACACGCCCGCCTCGCGCGCGATAGCTCTGAGGCTCAACCCGCTGATGCCTTCGCGCTTCAGAACGACTTCGGCGGCCTGCAACAACGCTTGCGGCAGCGATCCGTGGTGATAGGGCTTGTGCTGTTCTTTTTCCGTTGGCTTCGTCGCGCGCTTTCTCGCGCGCGTCGGCTCGGCGAGACCGCTTTCGCTCTTGTCGACCATGACGGCTGCATCGCATATTTACATTGGAAACTTATGGTGATGCGTTCACGGCGAAATGTCAAAGACCGCTTCGCATGGCGAGTGCGCGCGGCTGTCCGGTCACGGCAAAGACGACTCACCGCGCGATGGGCGTTCATCCGTCATCGCGCGATGCGCGCCTGCAACGGGCGCTTCGTCCGCGAACGAGCCGAACCGCGCGGCGAGCCATTCCTGCGCCCATTGCCGGGCGAAGGCCACCGCGTCGTCGCGCAAGTCGAAGCCTGCGAGATCGCCGCTCATGAGGACGTCGGTCTCGCTGCCGTCCGCGTTGGTCGCACTGATGCGCGCGTGAGCGATGTATTCGCCGTCCGCCCTGCGGGGCGTCGGGTCGATGCGATAGCGGGATGATGTCGGTTGCATGATGCCTTCCTTCGATGCGGCGTGTCAGCCGTTGTGCGCGTCAATCGAAGAGCGTCCGATCCTTCGCGCACGTGTCGGTCATTGTCTCGGCATACGCCGTCGATGCGCGCCGCGCGTCGCCCGCATTGCGGAACGGCTCTCGCGCGTCGAGCCTGAACACGCGGCTTCGCGTCATGCCGTCTGCGACGCCCGGCTCCTGAATGCGCACGGCGGCGTCGAAACCGTCGTCGTAATTGTGCGCGCGGCCCGGGACCGCCGGCCGATGCGAAAACACGAGCGGATAAATTTCCAGACCACGGTAGAGACGGAAGTCGACTGTCATGAGAGGCTCTCGCGCCGCGCGGTGGCGGCAAATAAGTAGTGGGCGTGGAAGGTATCGGTAGTGATGACGCATTGGCCGCGTTGCGCGGCCGCAATCCATGCGGGGGTCATTCGCCGTCGGTCACGAGTCGCTCAGCCAGTCCATCGTACGCGCTTCGGAGACTTTGTACAGCGAAATTTCCGGCTGGCGTCCCGAGCGACTCTAAGCGTTCAAAGAGGCCACGACGTTGCCGCATGATGTGCCTATAATGGACCGCACTCGACACATCCTTCCTGCAAGAGGCGCGTGATTCCCTGGCGCCTCATGGTCCGCATTAGCATTCATCGCGGCTTCGAATCAAAGACTCACATCGGGCGCTCGCGTCGCTCGCCGCACAGTCGTCATCAGCGCAATGCGCAATGGCGCTTCAACAGGACACTCACTCATGCAAGCGCAGATCCTCGACGTCTATTCGAGCCCCAACGGCGATACATGGCGCTTGCGTATCGGCGCCGACGAATCGCGCGTCGTTCAGCATGTCCCTAACGCGGCTTCGGGCGGGCAGGCATCGGAGATGCCGGTCGAGGCGTTTTTATCGTCCGACGAAGCAACGCCGCAACGCGATGCGCTGGTCGTCCTGCTCGGCCAATTGCGACGCGATGCCCTGCTACCGAGCACGCATGACTCGGATGAACGCCCGGTGCCGCGCAAGCCCGCTGTCGATGCGCTGCTGCTCACCGCTGCGCGCGTCAGGACCTTCGCGGGCGAAGCGCATCTGACGAATGCGAGCGGGTTTTTCTTTGCTCGCGATGAACGGCTCTTTCTCGTGACGAGCCGTCATGTGGTGAGCGATGCGCCGAGCGAGCACTTCCCCGATCGGCTCGAAATCGAATTGCACATCGACGCCGACAACCTCGGCGCTTCGACGTGGTTCTCGTTGCCGCTGTATGCGGATGGCGTCGCGCTCTGGCGCGAAGGCGCGGACGACGGCGGCGCGATCGACGTCGCGGTGCTCGAACTGGAGCGGGATCGCCTGCCTGAAACCGCGCGCTTCGATGCGTTCGGTCCCGAGCATCTGCCGAAGCCCGATGGCGAGCTGCCGGTCGGCGCTTCGGTGCTGATCGTCGGTTTTCCGCTGGGCTTTCACGATTCGCTGCATCATCTGCCGGTCGTGAGGCAGGGCGTCATCGCGTCGGCGTTCGGGCTGCGCTTTCAGGGCAAGGGATGCTTCATCACCGATGCGCGCACGCATCGCGGCACGAGCGGCGCGCCGGTCGTCACGCGCGACCCGTCGAAGGTAGGGAGTACTGATGAACCGCGCCTGCCGTGGCTGCTGCTGGGGATTCACTCATCGACGATCGACATGGGCTCGCGCGATGTGCAGGTGGATGAAACGCTCGGCCTGAACAGCGCGTGGTACTCGGACATCCTCATGACGCTGACGCGTTGAGCGAGCGCCCCGTCCGGACGCGGTTTTCACCATCCTGTTAAAATACGCGCTCTTCGTCGCGACCCGACGCATCGCATGCGCGAACCGCAGCCATCGCGTTGCTAGCGGGCCGAGCCTCTGTTGTCACCAACCGGCGCACTCGCGCCGCACGTCTTCGTCCGAATCCATACCGTCATGACTCAACCCGCGAGCGGGACTCAAACGCGCGTCGTCTCGCGCCTATCATTTCCGTCTTCACGCGCCGAATGGGTGCGGGAGATTCTCGCGGGCGTCGTGACGAGCCTCGCGCTGATCCCCGAAGTCATTTCGTTCGCCTTCATTTCGGGCGTCGAGCCGCGTTCGGCGCTGTTCGCCTCGGTCGTGCTGCTGATCGTCACGTCGCTGCTCGGCGGACGGCCCGCCATGGTGACGGCCGCGGCGGGTTCGGTGGCGCTCGTCGTCGCGCCGATGGTCCACGCGCACGGCGCGGGCTACATTCTGCCCGCCGTGCTGCTCGCGGGCTTGATACAGATCGCGTTCGGCGCGCTGGGCTTCGCGCGCATCGTGCGCTTCATTCCGCGCTCGGTCATGCTCGGTTTCGTCAACGCGCTCGGCGTCCTCATATTCTGCGCGCAGATTCCGCACCTCGTCGACAAACCGCTTGCCGTGTACGTGCTGTTCGCGATCACGCTCGCTATCGTCGTGATCGGGCCGCGTGTGACGCGGGCGGTGCCGGCGCCGCTCATCGCGATCATCGTGGCCACCGTGCTCGCCATTGCATTGCACTGGTCGGTACCGACGGTCGGCGGCGACCGTCCCATGTCGTCGGACTTGCCCGGCCTCACGCTCTGGTCCGTGCCGTTCGATCTGAGCACGTTGAAGATCGTATGGCAGACGGCGGTATCCATTGCGTTCGTCGGCTTGCTGGAGACGCTGCTGACCGCGAAGCTCGTCGACGAAGTGACCGCCACGCGTTCGCACAAGTCGCGCGAATCGTGGGCGCTCGGGCTCGCGAATCTCGGCGCGGGCGCGTTCGGCGGCATTGCCGGCTGCGCGATGATCGGGCAGACGGTCGTGAACGTGGAGATCGGCGGGGCGCGCACGCGCGTGTCCACGCTCGCGGCGGCGGCCACGCTGCTTTTGCTCATCACCGGCCTGAGTTCGGTGATGGCGCGCATCCCGATGGTCGCGCTCGCCGGCGTGATGATGGTCGTCGCGGTCAAGACGGTGGACTGGCACAGTCTGCGCCCGGCCACGTTGCGCCGCATGCCGCTCATGGAAACATCCGTCATGCTCACTTCCATTGGGCTGACCGTGTACACGGGCAATCTCGCGATCGGCGTGGTCGGCGGCGTGCTGTTGGCGACGGTCCTGTTCGCGCGCCGCGTCGCTCACGTCATTTGCACGACGCGCACCGTATCGGACGACGGCGAAAGCGTGCGTTACGAAGTGCACGGACCGCTCTTCTTCGGCAGCAGCAACGATCTCGTGGACCAGTTCGAGTACGAGGCCGATCCACGCTCGGTCGTCATCGACTTCGCGAAATCGCAGGTGTGGGATGCATCGACCGTCGCGGTGCTGGATTCCATCGAGAACAAGTATCGGCAGCGCGATGTGGCCGTGCAGTTCGTGGGGCTGGACGAGCGCAGCCGGGCGTTTCACGCGCGGTTGAGCGGAAACCTGAATGCCGGTTGAATACCGGTTGAATGCCGCATGAAAGGCGTGCGATCCGCCGCCGAATGACACGCCGAAGTCAAAGGTAAGACGAATTCATTCGATACGTTAAACACCGCACAATTGCGCGTTTGCCCAGCGTGTACTGTTCTCCCTGACCGCCCGACTTGAGAGGCGGAACAAGCGAAAGCAGATACGGGGAAGCAAATGAAATCACGTGCAGCGGTTGCGTTGAGTGTCGTGTTGGCTGCGTGCGGCGGCGGTGGCGGCGGGGGTGCATCGAACGGTGGAACGACGGCGGCGTCGGCCGCGCCTGCGTCCGGTTCCACGGCTACGGTCTGCTCGGGCGGTCCTTTCACCACGGACGCGACCAAAGTGTGTTCCGATGCGTCGGGCAAGGTCGTCACGGCCTACGTGTACGCGCAGCCGCAAACCGTCATCGCCGATGGCACCATCATCTCCGCCAATACGACGTGGCCCGCGAGCGGCTCGCCGTACTACATCGCGGGAACGGTGCAGGTCGCCAAGGGCGCGACGCTCACGATTCCGGATGGCGTCGTCGTCGAGGGCCTGAAGCCCGTGCCTTGCAAGGCCGACTGCATCGGCACGGTGCCGAACACAGGCATCATCAACGTGGCGGGGCAACTGAACGTCGGCGGCAGCAACCAGTCGCAATTGCTCGGCGTGACCGTCAGCAACGTGGACGGCACCGTGGGCGGCGGCACGGTCAGCATTCAGCACACGCTGCTGCAAGACGCGTTCGTGCAGATCAGCCCCGCAGCGCCGTTCTCGATGACCTACAGCCAGGCGTACCGGATGAACGTCACGCGGATCGTTCGCGCGGGCGTCACGACCTATCAGGCGGGAACGAACGGTTATCCGAGCTTCAAGAACGCCACGCTGAAGTACAACACGTTCGTCGACTCGGCCGCGTTCGCATTCGATCCTTCGGTCGTCATGCAGAACAACGTGTTCGTGAACATGGTGGACGGACTCGTGCTGATCGACGATTTCCCGGCGACGGGCGCGCCCACCGGCATCGCGAAGAATAATTCCTTCCTCTTCAAGAAGGATTCGCCGAATCTCAATCGCCAGGTCATCGCGGCGCACGGCACGTATAACGCGTCGACGATCCATACGCTCGATTTCTCGAACAACTTCTGGGGCGTGACGGACAACACGACGATTCAATCGCGCATTCTCGACAGCACGAATTCGAGCAGCCCGCGACTGCCCAACATCGTGAACTACGCGCCTGCGGCTACCACGGCCGACCCGGCCACGCCGGCCGATCCGCAAAGCGGCACGCCCAACGTCTGATTGCGAAACGTCGCGGCGCCGGACTGAATCCCGAGAGGTGGCGACGTGGGTGGCGGTCGGACTGATGATGTCCGCCGCCTGCGCGCATCGGGATGGTTGTCAGCGGCGCATCACGCTCACGATGATTACAGCTTCGATACCGCGTGCTTTGCATGGAGCTTGCAACGCCACCCCGATCACGCTCCCTACCGGCAACCGAAACACGCTCGCACCCGATTGAATCGGCAACGCCATCATCCTGCGCAAGCCGCTAGGGAAAGCGTGGCGCGACGCGCTGCTTCCAGAAAGCCGCAACGAGCCGCCCGAGTCGCGGCACAAGGGTTGCGTGAGCCGAGATGACTTTCACGCCGGCGGCCTCATGACTTGCGTTCTTCTGGTCGATGACGACACACTCTCCCTTCACGCGCTCGAAGCGGTCTTCGAGTCGCGCGGCTTTCACGTGCTTCTGGCGCGAAACGGCGTCGACGCGCTCGCCACCGCTATTCGCACGCTGCCGGACCTGGTCGTGACCGACTGGGAAATGCCCCTTTTCGACGGCGTGACGCTGTGCGAACGACTTCGATCCGTCCCGGGACTGGCGCGCATTCCTGTCGTTCTTACGTCGGGAAAAATGCGCCCTGCCGATGGCCCGCAAGCGTGGGACGTATTCCTCAAGAAGCCGCTGGACTTTCGCCTGCTCGAACCGATCTTCCGGCGGTTCTAGTCGAACGTTCGTCGCGGCTCGATGTGTCGAAACGGAGAAGACGCCATGAATCGAACGGAAACGGCGCTGATCGTCGGCGCCGGGCAGGGCCTGAGCGCATCGCTGGCGCGGCTCTTTTCGAACGAGGGCATGCAGGTCGCGCTTGCCGCACGGGACACGACCAAGCTCGCGCCACTCGTCGATGAAACCGGCGCGTTCGCCGTCGCGTGCGACGCGAGCCGGGCGGCCGACGTCGAGAATCTTTTCGCACAGGTGAGCGGCAAGCTGGGTGTTCCGGACCTCGTCGTGTACAACGCGAGCGGCCGCTATCGTTCGCCCGTCGGACAGATCGACGCCGGCCGGCTGCGCGAGGCGCTCGACGTCACAGCCATAGGCGGGCTGCTGGTCGCCCAGGCGGCGGCCGTGGGCATGCTGGCGCGAGCAAGCGGCTCCATCCTTCTGACCGGCGCCACCGCGAGCGTGAAGGGCCTGCCGGGCTCGACGCCGTTCGCAATGGGCAAGTTCGCGCTGCGCGGCATGGCGCAATGCCTCGCGCGGGAACTGGCTCCGAGCAATATTCACGTCGCGCACTTCGTCATAGACGGCGGCATTGCGAGCGGCGGATTGCAGCGCGACCGCGCGGATGCGCACGACGCGCTGCTCGACCCCGATGCAATCGCGCGGGAATATCTTCACGTTCATCGGCAGCATCGCAGTGCCTGGACATGGGAGATCGAACTGAGGCCGTGGGTCGAGCGGTTCTGAAGCGAACGGCCCTGCGCAGCCATACGCGCAGGTTCAGGGAAGAATTGCCGATTCGACACGGCGCGCCAGGCGGCACCAGCAGATCCCGCTAAAGCGCCCCCGCATCCTTGCCGATAAAAACGAACGGAAACGTTCATAAGAAAGCCGCGAGAGATGTTGATCCCCTGTGCCCCATCGCGACGCCCTTGCCTCGCCGCAGCGTCGGTGCCTTTGCTTGCCGGAACCGTCCTGGCCGCGGCATTGAGCGCATGGACCTCGCCCGTCGATGCCGCGTCCGCGGCATCGTTGGCGGGCGCTTCCGCACAGGCCAACGGCGGCGCGAGCGATGATCTCGCGTCGCTGCCGCTCGAATCGCTGATGAACCTGACCGTGAGCGGCGCCACGCGCATCGAGCAGTCCGCGTCGAGCGCGCCTGCCGCCGTGATGGTCCTGACCGCGACCGACATCCGCGATTACGGCTGGCGCACGCTCGCCGACGCGCTTGCAACGCTGCCGGGGCTCTATGTCAGTTCGGACCGCATGTATTCGTATCTCGGTGCGCGCGGCTTCCAGCGTCCGGGCGACTACAACAGCCGCTTTCTGCTGCTGATCGACGGCATGCGCATGAACGATGCCGTCTATGGCCAGGCACCGGTCGGGCTGGATTTTCCGGTGGACATGGATCTTGTCGAGCGCATCGAGTACATACCCGGTCCGGGATCGGCCGTATACGGCTCGAATGCGTTGTTCGGCGTCGTCAACGTCATCACGAAGAAGGGCAGCGCAATCGGCGGCGCGCAAGTCGCGGGCGCGGTCGGCAGCTTCGGCGAGAAGGAAGCGCGCGGCACATACGGCTGGCACGGCGCGAACGGCGCCGATCTCGTGCTGTCCGCCACGGCCTACGAACGCCACGGGCAAGACCTCTACTATCCGGAGTTCGATACGCCGGACCAGAACCACGGCGTCGCGCAGAGCCTCGACGGCGAGCGCAACCAGACGGTGTTCGCCAAGTTCGGCATGGGCGGCTTTCGCATCAGCGCGGGCTACGGCAACCGGACGAAAGACGTGCCGGGCGCGCCGTATGACGCCGTGTTCAACGCGCCGTTCAGCGTGAGCGACACGCATTCCTTCGCCGATGCCACGTACACGCAGACCGTGCGCGACGACATCGCGATCGACTACGAACTCTATGCGGGCCGCTACGACTACTCGACCCGCGCGTTACAGCCGCCAGCGCCCGGAACCGCCAACGTCGACGGCGATCATGCGGCCTGGTATGGCGGCGACGTCCACGCGACCGTGCGCACCGTGCCGCGCAATCGCATCATGGTGGGCGTCGACTACACGATGAACGCGGCGCGCGATCAATGGAATTACAACGTCGCGCCGTACGCCAAACTGCTCGACGATCATCGCATGAGCCAGCGCGCGGGCTTCTATATCGACGATGAAATCAAACTCGCCGAACCGCTCACGCTCGATATCGGCGGGCGCTTCGACACCGAGACGCACGTGGGCGGCAACTTCAGCCCGCGCATTGCGCTGATCTGGCAGCCGACCGCGAGCGACACGCTCAAGCTGATCTATGGCGGCGCCTATCGCGCGCCCAACGCGTACGAGATGTACTACGCGTTTCCCGGCGATGGCGGCCAGCTTGCGAATCCGTTGCTGAAGTCCGAACATATCGACACGCAGGAGATCGTCTACGAACGCGCGCTCGGCACTCTGGGGCGCGCGACTGTCACGCTCTTTCGCTATAGGCTGCGCGATCTGATCACGGAGTCGGTCGATCCCGACACGGGCCTCTACGTCTTTCGCAACGTCGATCGCGCGCAGGCACGCGGGGCGGAACTCGCGTGGCAGCAGCAGTTCGCCTCGGGCGTGCGCGCCCGCGCGAGCTACTCGTATCAGTTCTCGCGCGATTCCATCAGCGGTGGCGCATTGCAGAATTCGCCGCGCCACATGGGCAAGCTCAACGTGAGCGCACCGTTGTTCGCGAAGTGGGCGCGCGTGGGCGCGGAAGCGCAGTGCATCTCGTCGCGGCTCGCACAAGCCGGTTCGGCCGGCGGCTACTGCGTGGCGAACGTGTCCGTTCATAGCCGCAAGCTCGTGCCTCGCGCGGACCTGTCCTTGTCCGTCTATAACGTGTTCGATCGCCGCTATGCCGATCCCGCCGGTCCGGGCTTCGTGCAGAGCGTGATTGCGCAGCAGAGCCGCACGTTGCTCGCCAAAATGGTCTACGGGTTCTGATGATGTGGATGCGTCGCTGCATAGCGTTGTCTCTCTGCACGGCCGGATCGGTCGCGGCATGGCACGCGCACGCGCAGGCGGACATGCGTAAGCTCGAAAGCGCGTACATCTTCAACTTCACGCAGTTCACGCAATGGCCCGCGGACCGCATGCACAACGGCGAGCTGCGCGTCTGCGCGAGCGCGCGCAGTTCGATGCGCGAGGCGCTCGCCGCGCTCGAGGGGCGCACGGTCGGCGCGCGCGTGTGGCGTTTCATCGCGCTCGCGGAAAAGCGCCTGGCCGATTGCGACGTGCTCGTCCTCGACGACGGCGACAACACGAACGCGGCGATCCGCGATGCGCTCGCATCCGACGATGCGCTGCTCGTCGTCGCGGGCGTGGGCGCGACTCCGCCGGGCGAGCCGGTCGTCGTGCTGATCGCGCAGGACGATCACCTGCGGTTCGACATCAACAATACCGAGGCGCTGCGCCGCAAGCTCGTGCTCAGTTCCAAACTGCTGCGGCTTGCAAGGAGGCTCAAGTGACCGCCATCAAAATGCGCAGTGGCAACACGAGCCGCCTCACCGTCCGCGCGAATCTGGTGAGCGTGGGGATCGCGCTCGTGGTCGCGAGCGTCGTGCTGCTGCTGTATCAGGCCGTGGCCTTTCGCAGCGCGCTTTACGACGATGCGTCCTTGCAGGCGTCGGTGATTGCGGAGAACGTGAGCGCGTCGCTCATGTTCGACGACGAAGCGTCGATGCAGGACGTCTTGCGCTCGCTCGGCCGCGTGCCTTATGTCGAATCTCTCAGTGTCTACAAGAGCGACGGGCGGCTCTACACACGCTATGCGCGCCCGGGCGTCACCCGAGACGAACAGGAGGAAGGCACGCTGCAGTCGACGGAGCATCGTCCCGCGCTTTCGCTCGGCGACGCTTTCGTGCGCGCGCCCATCGAACACAACGGCCACGTGCTGGGACATGTGGTGCTCGTCGCGACGAGCGACCTCGTGCACCGGCACCTCGCGCAATACGCGTGCTTTCTCGGCGTTGCCTGTCTCGGCGCGATGTGGATCTCGTCGCTCGTGATGAACCGGATGCGGCGGCGCGTGAGCGAAGCTGAGCGCGAACTCGAGCGTCTCGCCCGCACCGATCCGCTCACGAATCTGCCGAACCGTCGCACGTTTTATGAAATGCTGGAAGAGCGCCTTGCAAGCGCGAAGGACCCGAGCCGTTATTTCGGCATCGTGTTGATCGACCTCGACGACTTCAAGACAGTGAACGACACGCTCGGTCACGGCGCGGGCGATGAACTGCTGCAACACGTCGCGCGCGTGCTGTGCGACACGGTAGGAGGCCGCGCTATCGTGAGCCGCATGGGCGGCGACGAGTTCGCGGTGACCCTCGCGACCTCCTGGAAGCGCACGGCGGTCGCGGAACTGGCGCGCGAGATCGGCACGGCGTTGTGCCGCCCGGCGACCTTCTTCGGCCGCGAGATCAACGTGACGGCGAGCGTGGGGTATGCGAGCTTTCCCGATGCGGGCGACGACAGCGGCAGTCTTATCACCAGCGCGGATATTGCGTTGTACGAAGCAAAGGCGCTTGGTAAGAATACGGTGGTCGGCTTCTCGCCGGAGATGATGCACGCCGCGCAGCGGCGCGCGTATCTCGAAGCGGAGTTGCGCAAGGCCGTCGACAGCGATGCGCTCGAACTCGTGTTTCAGCCGCAGTTCGATTGCCGCAGCGGCACGCTCGTCGGCGCCGAGGCGCTGGCTCGGTGGACGCACAAGAAAGAGGGCGCGGTGTCGCCGGGCGAATTCATACCGATTGCGGAGAACAGCGACCTGATCGTGCTGCTCGGGCGCTCGGTGCTGCAGCGCGCGTGCGTAGCAGCCGCGACGTGGAATGCCGCGTGGCCTGCTGTTGCCGTGCGCGTGGCGGTGAACGTGTCGGCGCGTCAGTTGCGGCATCCGGCCTTCGTCGGCGACGTGATGGCGGCGCTTGCCGCGAGCGGCCTGACGCCGGCACTGCTCGAACTGGAGTTGACGGAGAGCCATCTGATTGCGAACCGCGAGACGGGCATTGCCGTAATGAATCGTCTTCGCGCAGCGGGCGTGCTGCTGTCGATCGACGACTTCGGCACGGGCTATTCGTCGCTTTCTTATCTGCATGCGTTTCCGGTGAACGCACTCAAGATCGACCGGTCGTTCATCGAGCGGCTACCCGAAGACGGTCAGCCGATCGTGACCGCGATTCTTTCGATGGCGCATAGCTTCGGGCTGGACGCGGTGGCCGAAGGAGTGGAGGACCCGAAGCAACTTGAGTGGCTCGTCGATGCGGGTTGCGATGTGGTGCAGGGTTTCCTGACGGGGCGGCCCATGCCGTTGCAGCAGTTTCGGGAGCTCGTGGCGAAGGAGGGCGAGGGGCGTGCTCGGGGCGATTCGCTTGTATGCGTGCCCGATGCACGGAGCGCCGGAATTGTCGTTGGCTGATTGTTGGAAACCCGCATTGGCGCCGAAACAATACGATGTTTTGCTTCAGACTGCGAACGACATTGGGACTGACCCTGAACTCGTAACCTGTCGACAGTCACGGGTGAACCGACAAATTTTTTTGGATAGCTTACATTCAGGACAAGCGCTGGCGTTATGCTAATGCGTCACTGCTCGTTTGCTGTCACCTCTCGTTGATACCGTCCGTCCTGCGTCAGCTTTCGTCCCCGAAAGTCAGAAGTGAAACGTCGCTATTCCACTTGCTCATCTTATGAAATGAAGTTGGCGCGCGGAGGTTTTGGCTATGGTCCATGTAGTCATTCTGAGCCTTGCGAGATTAACCGAAGACACCGACGGGGATTGCGCCATTCCCTTTCGATTGAGCGATGAGAGCGGATCAATCGTAGATCAAGGGCTTCTCACCTCGAAGCGGACCAAACGCATTACGCTAACTAAAGAGTCTCGCGGTGCGATCCCGGGTTCGTCTGCCTTGACGTACCTTTCGCTCGAACTGATCAGACGAGACGGCAGCAGCTTTTCATGTCGAATCCCTCTCATTGGTCAGTTCGCCACACACACGATACGGCTCCCGCCCGATGATCTTCCGTGCTGGCTACAGTGGGCGACGGGCGAGGTCGATTTGTCAGAACGTGCGAGGGCGCGCTTCATTGACACCCGTGCACGCGACATTTGGGGACGGCTCTGGACGCGGCGATTGAGTAGATGGCGCCCGGGCAGCCTGAAGATCGAGCATGAGAAGCGAAATGCGTACGCGGCGCAGTTTGAACTGACGATAACCGAACCAGCGGTCCTGGAAATCGGTGGTCCAGAGCTTCGTTCAATGTTCATAGCACTTCCCCAAGGACGGAACAAAGTACTGCTCAAGGCAAACAGCGAATGTACCGCCTGTGAGGAGCCACTGCGAATCGCCGTGAATCGATGTTCGTCTCCCTCGACGAATGTCCTACTGACTCTTCTTTCTTTAAGCCAGAGCACATATTCGGCCGATGTGGCAAGGGAACTCTCGAACAACTTCGACTGGGCCGCGATCGGACAGGACACGCTAACCGGATGTGCGTTGGGCTACGCCGCGTTAAGACTCAGTGCGTTGGATCTCTTCTCCCAGGCGGACGCGGAATGTCTTTTCGAAATGGCGCGCGGTTCCTCTGACGCGGCCATTCTCCTGGCGACGCGAGCCATTGCGGAAGGCACAACTGATCTTCCGAAGGTGATTCGATTGCTGGACGTCGGCCTCGGGCGCGGCTTACCTGTGCTTGCCCAGTCACTGATCGCGGCCAATGTCGCTCTCGATCGATTGCGGAGAAGTGCGAGTTCCGTCAATGATAAGAAGCTGCAAACGCTGACGGAGAAAGGAAGAATGTATGCGCAGGCCCGAGCCAACTTAGGCCCATTCGTGAGCTTTTATGGACGCGCGCCGGACGCGCCTCTGCGGTCTAGAGACGCTGCACGGAAGGCACAGCGACGATGGACGGGTGTAACCGCTGCGGCGGCTGACGCGATCGCAACCCTTAGACCAATGCCGCGGGCAACATTGGTTCGTAGCGAGGAAGCTGCGATTGCGCCGTACTGCACCGAGGTCGATACGTTATAGAGACGAATACGAGAAGAAGAAAAGCTAGACGTCGCCCATTGTTTTTTTCAGTGATAATGTTACGCACGTATTAGCACTTGGGCGCTTTTCAAAGGCCTTTCACAAGCACTTAATAGTCCTATAAAAATAAGATAAGAACTTCACCGGATGCGCATGCGGACCGGTGCGATCTAGATCGAAATAATCTCTGCTTGTTGCTCTTCTTGAAGTGTGGCTTGCCGCACGTACACAGACTTCCGTTAATCCGAATGTAGCACTCTCCCGCAAATAATGAGCTGGGCGACAATCGGTTCACCGCATCAGCCGAAGGCTTCTTGGCTCGTTTGACAGTGACGGATGTCAATCGGCCCAGTGATACCGTGAGAAGGCTATCGCAGGACATACCGTAAGGAATCTGCTGATGAACACACCTATTCTTGGTCTTGACCCAGTGCCGCCCAGGAGGGTGGATGACGCATTTTCTGCAAGCGATTTCTGGAAGTTGATCGTTGATAACGTGTGGCTCGTATCCAGCATAGTTATCCTCGTTACGGGTGCAGCAACGCTCTATGCGTTTATTGCCACGCCTGTCTATTCTTCGGACGCACTCGTCAAGGTTGAGTTTCCCAACCCTAACGCCCTGGGCGTCAATGCGCAGACGCAGCCGCAAACAGTTCCTTCCACGCTTCCGACTGACGCTGAAATGCAGATCATCCAGAGCCGTGCAGTGCTCTTGCCGGTGATCAAACAATACAATCAGAACGTCGTCGTCAAGCCTCATGAAGTGCCGTTGTTAGGCCGCATTTCCGAGTTGTTTGCGACAACAGGCGAGCCGTCCGCGCCGATTCTCGGCCTGAATTCGTTTGCATGGGGCGGCGAAGTCGTTAAGGTCGCGAAGCTGGAAGTGCCCGCGCGTCTCGAGAACTTGACCCTGAGCTTGCGAGCCCTGCCACAAGGCGCGTTCGAGCTGACCGATCCGAGCGGTAATTCGATTCTTCACGGTAATGTCGGCCACACCGCAACCGCTGACGGCACGACCATCCTGATCGACAGCCTCGTTGCCAGGGCAGGCACCGAGTTCAAGGTTGTGCGGTACAGCGACTATCAGGCCATGACTCGATTCCTGAAAAATTTGAAAGTCATGGAATCGATGAAGGACTCGGGCGTCGTTCAAATCGTCTACGAAAACGAGGACCCGAACCTCGCGCAGCAGATTACGAACGCAATCGCTCAGAACTACATTGCGGCTCACGTCAATCAGCACCGCCAGGAAGCGAGTGTGACGCGCGATTTCATCATCGGCGAACTGCCGCGTCTGGAGCAGGAACTGCAACGCGCAGAAAGCGAATTGACTCGATACCGCACGTCTGCGAGTTCGATGACGCCGGGCACCGAAGCGTCATCCTATCTTCAGGGCAGCATCGACATCGAGCGGCAGATCGCGGCGCTGCAAATGCAGCGTACGCAGACGGCGAGCCGGTTCGCTCCCAATACGCGGGAAGTACGCACTATCGACGAACAGCTTGCTACCTTGAACGCTCAGAAGCAGGCGTTCGACCAGCGTTTCGTGCGGCTGCCCGCTTCGGAACGCAAGCTGATGGATCTGACGCGCGACGCGAAAGTCGCTGAAGATATTTACGTCGCCATGCGGGAAAAGGCGAGTGCATTGGCCGTGACGCGCGCAGGAACGATTGGCAACGTGCATCTTGTCGACTCCGCCATTTATCCGACGGACCCGGCCAAGCCCAAGCGCCCCCTTATCATCGCTGGCGGCGCGGCTGCGGGGATGATTATCGGATTATTGTTTGTTTTCTTCCGTGATCAACTGTCGCGCAACGTTAAAACGCCAGAGGCAATCGAGCGCCGTCTGAGTTTGCCCGTGTTCGGAGAAGTCAGTTTCAGCCCGATTCAGGCGCGGCTCGATCGCAGGTCGAAGCCGTCGCTTCTGGCCAGCAAGAGCCGCGCTCTTTCATTGACCGACGATTCATCCGCGCGCGTATCCAGCGAAGAATCGGCCTCCGAGGCGCGACTGGAGGGTACTCAGCTGCTCTCGGCGCACGGTGACAAGGACATGGCCGTGGACGCGCTGCGCGCGGTTCATGCGTCGCTCATGCATGACATCGCACCGGCGCAAAACAACGTGCTGGCTATTGTCGGAGCCGCACCGGGCACCGGCAAGACTTTCGTGGCCTCGAATCTCGCCGTGCTGCATGCGCAATCTGGCAAGAGCGTGTTGCTTATCGACGGCGACATGAGACGCGGCCGCATCGCATCGATGTTCGGGCGCAGAAACATCGACGGACTCTCGGAAGTGCTGGCAGGCAAGGTGCACGTCGATCACGCGGTCGGTCAGACGGACATACCGGGTCTGTCGCTGATGACGGCGGGGCGCTCGCCAGCCAATCCGTCAAAGATGCTCTCGACCCCGCGTTTGCCGATGATTCTGGAGCATGTGCGTGAGCGCTTCGATCTCGTCATCATCGATACGCCCGCAGTCCTCGCCGTCAGCGATGCGAATTTCATCGCGGCCAACGCGGGATCGTCGGTCATCGTCGTGCGTCCGGGGCTGCAAAGCGAGGACGAGCTCGAAGACGCCATCAAGCGACTGGACTCGACCGGTGCGCGAATCGCAGGGGTGATTTTCAACGCAGTTCCGAAGCGCCGTAGCGAAAGACGTACGTACGCTTACGCCAGCGCTTACATGTCGCACTCCACTGCGGAGTAGCGCAAGCATGCGCCTTTCGCGATGGACATTAGATTCCCTGAAGCCTGCGCGTCGAAAGCGGCGTTTCATTGCGATGGTCCGCGCCACGTTGGTATTGGCCGCGCCGTTTGCAGCCTTGATCGACGCCGGCCCCGTGCGTGCTCAGGATGCGTTGCAGTTGATGAGCGCGCCAGGTTCACTGATCATCGAAGCCGCGGGCGACAAACGAATCAAGTTCAAAGTTGCACCCGCGAGCGCGTTCGACGGCGAAGCCAGCGCAACGCTTTATCGCTACGACGATAACGGTGAGGTCTCGCAGTCACCGCTGAAGGACTATCGGATGTCGCGCACCAAGGCTTCCGGCGGCCAGCAGATATCGGTGAATGTCTCTTTACCGGGCGCAGGACTCTATGTGCTCGACATGAAACTCATGTCGAGGAGCGGTGATGAGGTCGCTTCGCAGAAGGTAAGTCTCGCGGTTCTCGCAGCCGGACAGGGCAGCTTCAGCGAAGCAGGCGTGCAGACTCACTTCGCGCATAAGAAGGGCGTGCCGTCGATTGTTTTGCCGCTCGTCAAGCGAGCGGGCTTCACGTGGATCCGCGATGAAGTGTATTGGAGCGCGATCGAAAAGACGCCCGGACAATTTCTATTGCCACGCAATGACAACGACTATGGTGGATATGTCCGCCAGGCAGTTCGCATGAATCTGAAGCCGCTCATCGAGCTCGACTTCGGGAATAAGCAGGCGTATCCGAATCTGTTTAAGGGACCACAAGGCTTCCCTCAGACGCAGGAGGAACGCGAGCTCTTTCTGCGTTATGTCGATAAGGTCGTCGGATTCTACAAAGGCTATGTCAAGACGTGGGAAGTATGGAACGAGCCGAACTTCGCAAGCATGGGAGGCTACGACGCTTACCTTGCTTTGCTCAAGCCCGTCTATACCCTCGTCAAGAAGCACAGTCCCGACGCCACGGTGCTTTCCTGCGGAGGTGGCGGAGCGGGCGGCGGCCCGGGCGGCGACTGCATTGCGGCGATTGCGAAGGCAGATGCGCTCGGCTATCAGGACGGCTTCAGCATTCATCCGTACATGTCTCCGTACGATCCCGACCACGGGTATAGCGCGAAAGGCTCTCCGCTTTCTCAGGTCAACGTGCCGAACGTATGGCAGCATCTGCAACGCATGACGCAATCTCATCCGAAACCGGGTGTCGGGCCGCTCGGGGTGTACGTCACGGAGATCGGATGGCCATCGAGTCCTGAGGATGCCGGCTTGTCGGAGCGCAAACAGGCTGCGGCAGCGGCGCGCACTTTCCTGCTGTCACGGCGCTTCAACACGATGAAAACCGTCATGTGGTATGACTTTGTCGACGACGGAGTGAATCCACGCGACAAGGAAGCCAATTTCGGTCTCTTGCGATTGGATTTGTCGCCTAAGCCGGCGTATGTCGCCGTCGCCACGGTTTTCCGGACGGTGGGAAATCGGATGTGGAAGCGCTCGTTCGTCGATAACGAGACGACCAAGGTCTATCAATACTGCGAAAGGGACGAAGGCGACTGTGTTATCGCGGGTTGGAGACGCGACGCCGATGACGGTCCGGTCAATACGCCGGTGCCCATTCCGCCCGGCAAATATACACAGATAGACTGGCAAGGCGGGACCTCGACCATCGAGGTCAACGACAGCTTCGAATGGAAACTTGGCGTACTGCCGAAGTACCTTGTGCCCGCCAGGAAATACTGACGATCACTGCGGCGCAGTCACGGAGCGCTTCGATTCTTCCCGAACCGAAGCGCTCCTTGCATGGCCGATCAAACGGGATTGGCTTTAACGAAATTCTTGAAAGTGTTATAAGCCGGCGTCTTCGTGACCCCGTCGTTCTTGATAAGTCCGAAGCGGTCGTCGATGACGGCATACATCATCACGGACTGAAGGTTGTACTTGTCCTTCACCGACTTGTACTCGGCCAGCGCCTTGTTGACATATGCAACCTGCTGATCCGGCGTGTCCGTCTGACCGTGCCAACCCCATTCGGTCAACCAGATCGGTACGCCGAACGCATCTTTCAGGGACTGGAGCACGTCGAAGCACTGATTGTTGATCCATCCACAGACCACGTCGCCCGAGCTTTCATACCAGTGGTAGCACGTGAAATCCCAGCGGATAGTCGCGGCGCCCGAGACACCGTTAGCAGAGCCGTCCGGAGTAATGCCGTTCCATAGCATCTGCAGTGCGCGGAAAGCGAGAGGAATACCGACACCCACGCCGACTTTGATGGTCGGGTCGATTGCGCGGACACCATCGACCATGCCGCGAATGACGCCACGGAACGAACCCCACGCCTTGGGATCCCAATTGCTCGTCAGATTGCCGTTACCGTTGGAACGCGCATTGACGTCCAGTTCGTTGCCGCATTCGATGTACTTGACCAAACCCTTGAGCACCTTCGTCACGCTCGTGGCAAGGTTGTAGCCGAGCGTATAGGCGGCCGACTCGCTCAGGGAGACGTTCCAACCGATCGAGGGCGGATTGAGCACGGGCAGAATGGACACGCCGCTATTCTTGAACGGTCCATTCAGCGCATTCGCGAGATATTGGGCCATAGCGGCCGTGCATACATCCGCACGATAGTTGGTCACGCCCAGGTCTTTGAGGATAGCGAGCTGCGAGGCGGCCGACATGGTGTTGTAGATGCTGCCCGACCCCCATGCCATATGGCCGTTGATGCCATAGAACAGAGAATTGTTGGCGACAGCATTGGTCGTCGTTCCACGCGGGTCAGCCGAACCGATGTTCGTCCAGGGACTGCCGCTCTTGAACCAGATGCCGGATGAGTTCTTCGCGTAGATGGTGCCGTTGAAATACAGAATGACGACCAATGCGACAGATGATCCGGTAGTCACGCTGGAGCCGTTACGCGTGACGTGTCCGCTGACGAGGGTCCAGACATTGCCTGAATTGTCCGTGATGGACGAAGCCGGCGGAATGACGGTTCCGCTTGCCGATGCGGCCTTCGAGACACCGGTTGCAACGTTTGCGACGCTGCCCGACGAACCATCGCCTGCGCTCCCGCCCCCGCACGCGGCCAGGGCCGCACTGCCGGCACTCGCCATGAGAAGAGACAGAAAGCTTCGACGCGAGATGAAGTCGTTTTTACCATCGATTCCGACAGGTAAAACATGCTTAACTTGGGCTGAGAATTTATTCGACACAGTAATAATTTCGTTTTATAGCAAGGTGTGCGCAGTATATGTCTGATAAGTCTCCTCCGATGTTTCTGAATGTAACGGTATCGGAAAAAAGAGAATCCAAGTTTTCTTACTATCATAAGTAGAAAATTGCACCCGAGGACGCCAAGGATACGGAATAACTGACCAGGCGTGTTGGGCGGCAAAGAGTCGAGGCGGTAAAAGGATCGGTTTGTGATCCTTAATATTGGCCGCAGATTTTCTATTAGGTATTTTTTACTCTGCAGTACTTCGTGGCCTTGATTTTTTGACCCGCCGCTCCTGGGGCGCTCATTAAACTAATAGGAGGACTGAGTCGCCGGTGGCGCACCGCAGCGTGGACAACGGATCTTGCCGCGTCGGCTGATTGAGACTAGGGTCCTGCAGAGTCGCGGCTGCCTGCACGACAGCGTTTGGGGAATCGACAGCGCGCTCCGGGCGGTTGCCTTATCTCTTGCGAACGGACGTTCATTTTTGGCAGCGGCGTCGCAGGCAGTCGGTCAAAGCGACGAAAGTATGGCTATGGCGTCACGGGATGGACGTGGCCATATCTTTGTTGCGTCGTTGGCGGAGCATGACGTGGCATCGCATCGAAGACGACTCCGGCGATATTGGCACGTACCCGATCGAGTCGTCTCACCGCCTCCTGCATATTGCCCGCAGCGTGACTGTCGGGTTGCTCGACCAGCAAGGTGCAAGCACCGAGCGGCGCAATCAGGCAGGCGTCATTAGCCGACAGCACCTCGGGCGTGTCGATGATAACGAGGTCGTAGTAGGACGTGAGCTCGCGCATCAGACGCGAGAGGCGCCCAATGGAGAGTGACAGGTTCAGGTGCGGCAGCAGATTGCCAACGGGCATCACATCGAGGTTCCTGAAACCTTCAACACGATGAATGACATGTTGAACTCTGATATTGCTGTCGAGAACCTGCGAAAGTCCTAGCGAATCGGATAGCCCGAACGAATCAGAGATCGCACCTCGACGAAAATCGGCGTCCACAAGCAGTACGCGGTTGCCCGCCTTCGCATTCATGGACGCGAGCTGGGCCGCCAACACCGTTTTTCCGGGGTTAGACCTTGAACTCGTGACGATCATTACATTGCGCTTCCAACGCGTATAAGGCAGCCTGAGCCGTTCGCGGCGTCTGAGCTGGAAGTGTTCCAGCGGAAAGAGCTTAAAGCTGGCTGCCGGAAAGGAACTGCGCTTCGCGCGATATGCCGCAAATCTCGGCCAATAGAGAACGAGGTAGCCGATCACCACGAATGATGTCACGGTAGTGATGCTGACCGTCGAGGTGATGAGCAAGAGAAGCAGCATGAGAAACCCGTCGCTAGCGGTGAAGGCAATGAACCCAAGCAGGAGCAGCGCGCTGAACAGCCCCATCTCTGCAAAGCTCGCAGGCAGGCCCGCGAACGGCACTCCAGACGAGATCTCATATTCGACCAGACGGAATGAAGGCATATACATGTACCGCGAGCGCACGTCGTCGGCAGTGACACCTCGCAATATGTCCTCCAGCGACGCATCGAACATGAATGGATAACCACCGAGTCGGTGCGAGAATGTGGTCGACCCATAAAACGTATGACTACCGAGATAAATGCCCACTAGGCCAACAACGCAAATGAATCCGGCGAGCATGACAAGCGGATGCACCATCCGAAGTCTGTGCCGTAACGGATAGAGTCCCAAAAATATGAACAATATGAACGAGGACTTCGAGAAGCACAGGAACAGCCCGAGGCAGTACATGGCAACGATCTTCTTGTTGACCTTCTCGATCAAAAGATGAGCGATGAGCGAAGCCACGAGCAAAGAGGAGAAGAAGCCCGCTTCTCGCGAGAATCCTGAGGCTCTTGCAAAAAACAGAAACTCGTAGAAGTTGGAATAGGCGCGCGTTGCATATTCGCCCCATATCATCCGTGAGAGGGCGGCGGGGCCGAGCGTTTCGGCAAGCCCTCGGTCGACGTAATAGGCCGCGAATTGCACGACTGCGAACGCGACGTTGATCGCCATCCAATGGTGCAGATAGCAGATGCGGGCGCCTATGGTGTACATCATGTAGCCGATGCACACTGCAATGGAGACGACTCGCAGCGCGACGCTCGGCGAGCCTATCGCGCTGACTGCCGCACCTATTGCCAGCGGACCGCTCCAGCTACGGACAGTGGCAGAAAGGAAGCGCAGGAACTTGATGTCGAGAAAAGGAATGAAAAGATAGAAGTAAATCGTGAAGCCATTGACCCGCGGGTTGAAGATAATGCAGGTGAAAAACATGTAGAAGAGGATTGATACGGTCTTCGAGTACATGAGGTCCTCATTATCCCAGCGTCCGAGTCGGCGCAAGAGGCCGGGTCGCGAACAAGATTGAGTGCTGCCGGATCGTCAGGCGAAAAGCACAGCAAGCTCTTTGTAGTCGGCTTTCCTCAGTACCCCTGCGCTTGGACTTGCGCGCCGCATGCCGAATTTAGGACTCTATACCGCCGTTTTCCTCATAACCCGAACTTCAGAGAGCATACGTGCGGAAACAGACATGGTTACTCATGCTATTAAAAGATGAATTGCACGTCGGTGACCCTCATTGCTCCAGCACGGCCTGCGGCGTATTGCGAAAGCTGATTGCCATGCGGTTATAGGTATTCATCAAACTGATGGCGATGGTCAGATCGACGAGTTCGCGCTCATCGAACACGGCGCGGGCAGCCTCATACGACGCGTCGGGCACGCCGGTCTGCGCCACCAGCGTGACCGATTCCGCCCACGCGAGTGCTGCGCGCTCGCGGTCGTCGAAGAGATGGCCCGCTTCTCTCCATGCCTGCACGAGCGCGAGCTTTTCGATTTTCACGCCTTTCTTCAGCAGGTCGCGTGTGTGCATGTCGAGGCAATAGGCGCAGTTGTTGATCTGCGAGACGCGCAAGTAGACCAGATCGACCAGAACCGGCGACAGATCGCTCTGCATCACGTAGCCATAGACGCCGCCAAGGGCCTTGACGCCCACGGGCGCAATCTGAACATAGTCGAGACGCTTGCTCATGAGGTGACTCCTGAAGGTGATGGATTACTTGAGGGGACTGGTCAGCGTTCTGTCGTCGCTGTCGGCGATGAAAACCGCGAGCAGCTTCGCGGGCTGCGTTTCGCTCGCATTGCGACTTATGCGGTGAACGGAGCCGGGCTCCTCGAAGAAGCTCTCGCCGGCATGGTAGACGCGCTTCGGACCGTCATCGACTTGCGACTCGATGTCGCCCGATACGACGTACGCATAGATGAAAGCCGAGCCCGCATGTCTGTGCGCCGAGGACGCCGCGCCGGGCGCGTAATCGACGACGACCGCGGTCAACGACTTGCCCGCAACGTTCGGAATGGCGTGCTGGAAGTTCGGTGTGACGGTCTCGGCCGCGCCATGTGCCGAGGCGGATGCGGCAATGCCCAACGCCACGGCTGCACAGGCGGCTCGCTTGATGAATCGAATGTTCATGGTGTCTGGCTCCTTTGTGCTTTGCATTGTCGTGTCGCGCAGGGACACGCAAAAGCACCAGGAATGAACATTCTCAATGCACCAAGACGGCGGTGCGCGCCACCTCCCTCGCTGCCTGGTCAGTGGTGTCCGCGAACCACTTCGAGCAGGCGCGAGCAGTTGCCCGCCAGGGTTCTTTCATCGAGATTGGTCACGCCGAGCAGCAGCCCCTGCTGCTTCGGATCGGTCGTGTACCAGGGCGAGAGAGGGACCGGGGCCAGCCCGAACATTCGCGCGCGCGAGGCGATCTCGATATCCGATACGGCGGGTTGCGTGAGCGCGGCCACGACGGTCATGCCCGCGGAACCCTGCAATTCGATCGACTCCGAGCCCAGTTCGTGCAGACAACGAAGCAGCGCCTGTTGCCGGCCCGCATAAAGACGCTTCATACGCCGCAGATGGCGAAGAAAGTGTCCGTCGTGCATGAACTCGGTGACGGCGTGCTGCACGGATGCAGCCGGAGCGGGCGAAAGGCACGCCGCGACATCGCCGAAGCCGCGTGCCAGCGCCTGCGGGACAACGAGATAACCGAGGCGCAGTGCCGGGCTGATGGTCTTGCTGAAGGTCCCGATGTGAAGCACGCGTCCGTCCCGGTCGAGCGAGGCCAGCGCCGGTGCAGCGCGTCCTCTCAATTGCAGCTCGCCGAGATAATCGTCTTCCACGATCCAGGCATCGCGGTGCCTGGCCCAGTCGATCAGAGCGAGCCGTCGAGCGAGCGACATCGTCATTCCGAGCGGCGCCTGCTGACCCGGCGTCACCACTGCCAGCGCGGCTGTGGGCGCGATCCGCATGCCTGCGTCGACATCGAGCCCCTCGGTGTCCACCGGCACGCCTGCCACCGTCATGCCGGCGAGGCCGAGCGCCGTGCGCGTGAGCGGAAAGCCGGGCTCTTCCATCCAGGCTTGTTCACCTTCTATGCGCAGGCCGCGAATCGCGAGGTTCAGAGCGCCCGCGAAACCCGCGGTGACGAAGACCTGCGATGGACTGCATAGCAGCCCGCGAGACACCGCAAGATACGACGCGATTTCCTGTCGTAGTTCGGGATCGCCGCGAGGGTCCGGATAGCCGACAGGAGCCGCTGCCGCGCGGCGGGCGGCGCGTGCCTGAATCCGTGACCACAGTTTGAACGGAAACGCGTCCTGCGAGGGCACGCCCATCTGAAACGCCAGCGGCGCCGTGCTGAAATCGTTGAACAGCTCCGGAAGCGGCGGCGACTCGGGCGACCATCCGGCCGTCGCGGGCGAGGGCCTTGCCACGACCCGCGTGCCGGCCGCACCCAGTCCGACCGCGAACTGCTCGTCGATCAGGCGCTCGTAGGCGGTACGAACGGTGCCCCGCGATACGCCCAACTGCGCGGCCAGATCCGACCACGAGGGCAGCCGCGCGCCGGCGGCAAGCTGGCCCGACTCGATCGCATGGCGGATCGAGCCATAGATTTGCGCCGACAGCGGGAGGCCTCCGGCACGATCGAGTCCAATCGAAAGTGTTGCCATAGACGCGATAGTACAGTGGCTTTTACCGATCTTGGGCCTGTTCCCTGACCCATGCGAAGCGTAACTTCCCGGTTGTAGCGCCGCGTGTCATTCGGCGCGCGATGACTGTCCGATTCACAAAACCCGTTCGAGTAACCGATGAAGCAAGATACAGCCGCAGCGACTCAAGCCATCCCCCATGTCGCTATTCCCGACAGCCAGCTCGCGCGTGAGGCAGCCGAACTCATCCGCGACATCGAGAGCGAACTGTTGTTCAATCACTCGACGCGGGTCTATCTATGGGGGGCGTTATTGGGCAAACGAAACGGCATCGAGTACGACCCGGAGTTACTCTACGTTGCCGCCATGTTTCACGATATCGGTCTGACGCCGGCGTATGGCAAAAGCGAATTGCGCTTCGAAGTGGACGGCGCCAACGCCGCACGCGATTTCTTGCGCAGCCACCGTGTCGACGAGGCGGACGTGGCGAAGGTGTGGACCGCGGTGGCGCTTCACACGACGCCGGGCATTCCCGAACACATGCATGGCGAGATTGCGCTGGTGCAAGCCGGAGCGGGGATGGACGTAGCGGGGCGCGGCTTCGATGCGTTCTCGGAAGCGCAGCGCGCGGCGGTGGTCGCGGCTTATCCGCGCGGCGCCGACTTCGCCGCCAGAATGATCGATGCCTTCTACGACGGCATGAAGCATCGCCCGGGCACCACGTTCGGCACGTTCAACGACGATTTCCTGGCGCACAAGGACCCGAGCTTCGAGCGCGTGAACCTGTGCAACATCATTCTCAATTCGAAGTGGGGCTGACGTCGTCGACGCGCGAAGCGACTCACCAGGGAAGCGTTTCCCCGCGATAATTGTAATAACGCAAGCCCGGCTTGCCCGAGAACGCTTCGATCTGGTTCACGATTCCCGGAATGCTTTCCTCGACGCCGAGCGTCGCATCCGCCCCGCCCATCTCGGTTCGCACCCACCCCGGATCGACTAGCGCAAGAGACCATGAAGCGTCCGCGTGACGCGCAGCGAACGAGCGCATGAGCGTGTTCAAGGCCGCCTTACTGGCTCGATAGACTTCCCATCCCCCGCTTTCGTTGAGTGCCACGCTGCCGAGGCTCGACGACATGATCGCGATCGTACCGTTCGCCTTCACCTTTTCACATAGCCGTTCGACGATGCGAATGGGACTCAACGCGTTCGTCACCATGAGGCGCGTGAAGTCCTCGGTCGACACCTCGCTGGCTCCATCTTCAGGCCCGAGCGCGACACCCGCATTGACATAGAGAACGTCGAACTCGTGTTCAGCGAAACGTGACGCGAGGCTATCGATATCCTCGGTTCTGGTGACATCCATCTGCTCGATGCGCAAACGCTGTCCGAATTCTTGCGCGTGGCGATGCAGCGGCGTCTTGTCACCGCGCACGGTGGCGACCACGTTCCACCCTCGCGCGAGCCACTCCTCAGCTAGCGCCAAACCTAATCCACGCGATGCGCCTACGATCAAGACTGTATTCGTGTCCGTCATGTGATACCTCCGATGATTGAGCATGGGTCAATGGCAAGTTCCCTGGTGAGTGAGTGTGCAAGCGACGCGTCGCGTGCTCGCTCTCAACCCTCGGTGGAGAGTTTGCGGGAAGTGCTGCATCGGGGGTAGCCGATCGGAGGTAATTGCACATATGCCAAAGGGTAATGAGTGGCCCTGCCTCATCACCGAACCGGCGCGTGCATCGAATGCGAGGGCAATCGGCCCCTTACTTTGGAGACCCAAATGAACAAGAGGCTGTGGAAGGTTATCAGGCGTCCTGTCGACAAAAGTGGCTATCCAGGAGATCGATAACGCGCCATACCGAGCAAGGCCTTCGCACGTGCCCGTCGAAACCGGCCTGTTTCAACGTCGCGACAGAATCCAACGGATAGACGTTGCTCATCGCAAGGATCAGCAATCGGGCCGTCTGGTCGTCCTGGCGCAGTCTGCGCACGAACGCATAACGCGAATCCGCATCCAGCCGGGTATCCAGCAAGAGCGCATGGGGGCGCCAACTCGCGATCTGGCGCTGTAGCGTGGCGATGTTCGTGGCGTAAAGGACCTGGTACTTCTTGAGCGTCAGGAGCAAGGCGAGCGATGCACCAATAGCTTCATCGCGATGGCCGATGAGAACACGGCAATTGGCCGTTGTCCCCTTGGCCCCAACGTTCGTCGTCCAAAACGCGCACTCCTGTTCGTCGTCCAACGGTACGCGACGTGTCATAGCGCCTCCTGGCCGCCCGCTTGCTCCAACCGCAGTTGCGATTCGTGCCCCAGTTTCCGTGCCGGCACCACACGTTAGAGATCTGGCTAAAGCAACAGTTGTATTCCCCGTTTCACATCAATACAAGCAGTTTCGAGACGATCGCGGTGTAAGCGCCACGGAACGGCGGTCGGGCGGCCGAACTTCATGGCTCACGAAGCGGGCAAGACGAGGGCTCGCGGGCGCGAGCACGCAGTCGGCTTCATTCTGTCTCGCAGTCTCCCCTCCGTTAAACTCCGTCCGATCGGTCGTTCAGGACATCCGTTCAGTCATGCTTTAAGCGAGACCGAGACCCGACGGCTGCCCTACAATAGCTGTGCCGTTTCGCTGGTCCTACAATAGGTACTTCAGTACACAATTCGGCATCGCTCGTGGATAACACAGCCGCGCATTAGACGAGGAGAGGCGCAGTGTCAAAGCCAAAGTCGACGCTCCAGCGAGCGACGGGTTCCCCCATTGCGGTCAAGAGCGACTTGCAGTTTCCGGTGGTAGGTATCGGCGCGTCGGCCGGCGGCGTCGAAGCCTTGCAGACCTTCTTCGAGAATGCGCCAAGCAGTATGGACATGGCGTTCGTCGTCGTGGTGCATCTGGCGGCAGAACATGCGAGTCACGTCGACGAGATCCTGCAGCGCACCACCGGCATGCCGGTGCGGCAGGTGACTTCCACGCTGCCGCTCGAAAAAAACCATGTGTACGTGATCGCGCCCGGCAAGCGGCTGGAAATGTCGGATGGCTGCCTGAGAGCCACCGACCGCGATGCATCCGAGAGCCCGCCGTTTACCATCGACCATTTTTTCCGCACGCTTGCCGATGCACACGAGCAGCATGCGATCGGTATCGTGCTGTCCGGCGCGGGATCGGATGGCGCGGCGGGTCTCATCCGCATCAAGGAAGCGGGCGGGATCACGATGGCGCAGACGCCCAGCGATGCCGAGTACGCGGAGATGCCGCAGCACGCCATTGCGACGAGCCACGTCGACATCGTGCTGCCCGCCTCCGAAATGCCGCAGCGGTTGATCGAACTATCGGCGAATGCCCAGCGCATTCAACTGGAAAGCCTCGAAGTCGCAGAACCGGCGAACGACCGCACGCGTCGGCTGGCCAACGACCCGGAGCGCGCGCTGTCCGACATACTGATGCACCTGCGCGTGCGCACGGGGCACGACTTCCGGCTGTACAAGCGCGCCACCGTGCTGCGGCGTATCGAACGGCGCATGCAGGTCAACGGACAGCGCGATCTGATGGGTTATCGCGACTTCCTGCGCGCGACGCCCGACGAAGCGAACGCCTTGCTCGGCGACATGCTAATCGGCGTGACGCAGTTTTTCCGCGACCGCGGCGCGTTCGACTATCTCGAACGCGAGGTCATTTCTACGCTTTTCACCGAAGAGCCGGGCGAGGGCCAGGTGCGCGTCTGGGTGGCCGGTTGCGCCTCCGGCGAGGAAGCCTATTCCATCTCGCTGCAACTGGCGCAGGCGCGCGACGCGGCGGCCTCGGCCCGCTCGATTCAGGTGTTCGCCACCGACATCGACGAAGCGGCGATTTCGCGCGCGCGCGCCGGCTCGTATCCGCTCGCGATTGCGAACGACGTGCCGCCCGCGCTATTGCAACGGTATTTCGTGCGCCAGTCCGCACACTACGTCATCGCCAAGTCGGTGCGCGAGCGCATCCTGTTCGCCTCGCACAGCCTGCTGCGCGATCCGCCGTTCTCGCACCTCGATCTGATCTCCTGCCGCAACGTGCTGATCTACCTCGAACGCGCGGTGCAGCGGCAGATTCTCGAGCTATTCCACTTTGCGCTGCGGCCGAACGGCTACCTGTTTCTCGGCACCGCCGAATCGGCCGATGCCGCCGACGACCTGTTCGTCGTCGTGGACAAGAAATGGCGCATCTACCGGGCGCGCACGGTCGCGCATCGCGCGAAGCCTCCGGTCGGATTTCCGCCGCTGTCGCAGCACGAAACGGCCAGCGCCGACGAACGAAGCGTGCCTACCGCGCCGCGGCGCGCGCCGGCCAGTCCGGCGCAGCGCAGCTTCTCGTTCACGGAGCTGCATCAGCGCGCGCTGGAAACGTATGCGCCCCCGAGCGTGATCATCGACCGGGACTCGAACGTCGTGCATCTGTCGGACAACGCGGGCCGTTTCCTGCGCCATCCGGGCGGCGAATTGTCGAGCAACATCATGTCGCTGGTGCTGCCGGACTTGCGTCTCGAACTTCGCACCGCGATTTTCCGTGCGCTGCAAACCGGCACGAGCGTCGAGGCGCGCCGCGTGAAGTGGGTACACGAGCCGCGCGCGTCGTGGATCAACATGACGGTGCGGCCGTTCCACGACAAGGTCGCGAATGCCGGGTTCCTGCTGATCGTGTTCGATGAAGTGTCGGCTCGCATGACCGACGAGGAACACGCCGACGCCGCCGGTCAGGACCCGGTGCTCGCGCAGCTAGAACAGGAACTACAGCAGAGCCGCGAGCAACTGGCGACGATCATCGAGCAGTATGAAACGTCGGTCGAGGAGCTGAGGGCGTCGAACGAAGAACTGCAGGCGATCAACGAAGAATTGCGCTCGACCAGCGAAGAACTCGAAAGCAGCAAGGAAGAACTCCAGTCGGTCAACGAAGAACTCACCACCGCGAACGCGGAATTGCAGGCACGCATCGAGGACACCGCGAAGGCCAACGACGACCTGCACAACATCATCGAATCGAGCGAGATCGCGACGGTGTTCGTCGACAAGGAGATTCGCATCAAGCGCTTCACGCCGAACGCGACGGCGATCTTCAATCTCATCGACAGCGACATTGGCCGCTCGCTCTTTCACATCACGCATTCGCTGCGCTACCCGACACTCGCCGACGACGTGCGGCAGTCGTTCCAGTCGTTGCGGCTGACCGAGCGCGAGATCCAGAGCGAGTCGGGCCGCTGGTATCTGATGCGCCTGTTGCCGTATCGCACGGCCGACGATCATATCGACGGCGCGGTGATCACGCTCATCGACATCACGGACCGGCACCACGCCGAAGAGGCGGCGCGCGCGAACGAGCAGAGGCTGCGTCTCGTCGCGCAGTCCACCAAGGACTACGCGATCATCATTCACGACCGCGACGGCTTGATCGTGAGCTGGAACGCGGGCGCCGAGAGAATCTTCGGGTACACGGAAGAAGAAGTGATCGGCCGGGACATCGAGCTGATCTATGAGACGAACGACCGGATGGCGTTCGTGCCCGCGCACGAGCGGGAAACCGCACTGCGGGAAGGCCGCGCCGACGACGAGCGCTGGCATCGCACGAAGGACGGCCGGCGCATCTATTGCAGCGGCGTGGTCACGCCGATATCGGACGCCTCGTTCAGCGGCTTCGGCAAGATCGTTCGCGATCTGACCGAGCGCAAGCAGCGCGAGGACGCGAGCCGCGAAGCGCTGGAGCAGGAGCAGCGGGCGCGCGAGCAGGCGTTGAGCGCCAATCAGGTGAAGGACGAGTTCATCGCGGTGCTGTCGCATGAACTGAAGCATCCGCTCAATCTGATAGGCGTGAAGTCGGAGATGCTGCCGCGCTTGCCGGAGGTCCGGCACATCGACGCCGTGCGCGAAGCGGCCGTTTCCATCAAGCAGGCGGTGCGCAGCCAGGCGCAGATCATCGACGATCTGCTCGACTGGTCGCGCATTCAAACGGGCAAGCTCACGCTCGAAGTGCAGCGGGTGGACCTGTCCGCTATCCTGCGCAGCATCGCGGATGCTTGCGAGGAAGACGCCGGCGCGCGCGGCATTTCGCTCGAAACGCATCTGGCCGAGGGACCTGCGATCGCGCTCGCCGATCCGGTCCGGTGCGAGCAGATCATCTGGAACCTCGTGTCGAACGCGCTGAAGTTCACCCATGCGGGCGGCCATGTGAAGCTGAATCTGTCGCACGAAGGCCGCATGCTGCGCATCGACGTCGCCGACGACGGGCAGGGGATCGACGCGTCGATGGTCGAGTATGTATTCGACATGTTCCGGCAGGGACCGCGCGATCGCATTCGCGGCGGTCTGGGCATCGGCCTCGCGCTCGTCAAGCAACTGGTCGAGAAGCATGGCGGCAGGGTCGCCGCGGCATCGGAAGGCCACGGCATGGGCACGACGATGTCGGTATGGCTCCCGGCGGCGGACACCCCGCCGCCGGTCAGCGTCATCACGCGAGACAATGCGAGTATCGTCGGGCTGCACATCCTGCTCGTCGAAGACGACGAAGATACCGGCGCATCGCTGACTACGCTGCTCGAACTCGAAGGCGCGGTGGTCGAAGCCGCGACGGACGCGGACACGGCATTGCAGATTCTCGGGGAGAAGCCAATCGACGCAGTCGTGTCGGACATCGACCTGCCTGGCATGAACGGTTACGAGCTGGTGCGCCGGATCCGCGCGAATCCGGGATGGGTTGCGCTGCGCTGCGTCGCGCTCAGTGGACACGACCGGCATGAAGACATTCAGGCCGCGCATGAAGCGGGCTACGATGTGCATCTGGCTAAACCGCTGGATTTCTCGCAACTGATGGATGCGCTGGGCGTTTTGACGCGCGATCAGGGAAGCCAGGCCACCGGCTAGGGCATCGGCGCGGGTGTGTCGCGGGCGCGTGGCGGCATTGAATCAACTGCTTCGTGCAATCTGCCCGCCGTAGCACACCGGTCTGACGTCGCGACGGGTACGAACGAGGGCTGGCGCAAATAATGCGGCCTACATGAGTTGGAGGCCCTATGGATCATCGAGATATTGTTGTCATTGCGGCGTCTCGCGGCGGACTTCCCGTCCTCAGGACGCTCGTGGCACAGTTGCCTGCGGACCTGGACGCCACGCTTTGCATCGTGCTGCACATCGGCAGACATCCGAGCGTCCTGCCCGAGTTGCTTTCGCGCTGGGGCTCTCATACGGCGACGCATCCGAAGCACAAGGAAGTGCTACAGCGTGGCAGAATTTACGTGGCGCCACCCGACCGTCACATGGTCTTGCGCGACGGCATGCTATGCCTGCTCGACACCGCGACGGAGAACTTCGCACGGCCCGCCGCCGATCCGCTGTTCAGATCGGCCGCCATCGAATACGGAAGCCGCGTCGTGGGCGTCGTGCTCAGTGGCGACCTGGATGACGGCGCCGCGGGCCTCGCCTCCGTGCACGCGCGGGGCGGTTACGGCGTGGTGCAGCATCCGGATGACTGCGAGGCCCCGTCGATGCCGCGCAGCGCGATAGCCGCCGGAGGCGCGGATGTCATCGCGAAGCTGGACGACCTCCCGGCGGTCCTTCTTGCGGCCGTCAAGGGGGCAAAGCGGCGGAAGGAGCATTCCATGACTAATCGGCCCGACCTCGACCGCGAGGCACAGATTGCTGAGAGTGGGCTCGTCGAACCGCAGGTGCTCGACGAGATCGGACAGCGTTCGGCGCTCACCTGCCCCAGCTGCAACGGCGCCCTCTGGCGGCTGAACGACGACCGCCCGCTCCGCTACCGATGCCACACCGGGCATGCATACTCCGTGTTGTCGCTGGAAGAAGCCACCGCGCAAACCGCCGATAACGCGATCTGGAGTGCGCTGCGCGCAGTGCACGAGCGCCTGATCTTCGCGCGCGAGCGGCAGCAGTGGGCACAGCGCGCGGGCAGTGACGCGGACGTGGCCGTGGAACAGGCGCGCATCGACGAGAACGAGAAATTGGCAGAACTTTTGCGCGCCGCAGCGGGCGTTGGCGAGCCATAGAGGGCTATAACGAGCCGCGAACACGACCGTCATTTCATCGATGCACTTGGGCCTGGCGCTGACTCGGGCCCATCGTCTTCTTGCTGCGCTCCTGAAATGCGTGAATCTACCGCCATCGGCTGCTACATAGCGCGCGACTACACGGTTCGCCACGCCATACAGAGGGTGCGCCATGAAACTCGGCAAGTGGATCACGGTTGCGCTCATGCTGTTGATGACGGCATGTGCAAGTCTTCCGCCGCAAGCCGCACGCGAGCAAACACACGCCTTGACCGACACCGCGAGCACGCGGCTCGGCAGCGCCTTCGCGGCGAGCGAGGCCGCGCATCCTGGCGACAACGCGTTTCACCTGCTGTCGGACGGCATGGACGCGCTCATCGCACGCGTGATCCTGAGCGAGACCGCCGATCGCACGCTCGATCTCCAGTACTACATCTGGCACGCGGATCTCACCGGCCGCGAGATGGCCGCGTCCATCCTGCGCGCGGCCGATCGCGGCGTGCGCGTGCGTCTTCTTCTCGACGATCTCGGCACGAACGCCGACGATCAGTTTCTGCTTGCGCTCGCATCGCATCCGAACGTGCAGGTGCGTCTCTTCAATCCTGTGGCGAATCGCACGTTCAAGAGACTCGGCTCGGCAGCGGAATTCTTTCGCGTGAATCGCCGCATGCATAACAAGGCGCTCATCGCGGACAATCAGGCCGCAATTCTCGGCGGACGCAACATCGGCGACGAGTACTTCGGCGCATCGAGCACGGTCGCGTTCGGCGATCTCGATGTGCTCGTGCACGGCCCCGTCGTGCGCGAAGTGTCGAGTGCGTTCGATCTGTACTGGAATTCGGATGCGGCGTATCCAATCGAAAATCTCATGCGACGTCATGCCGACGCCGACACGCTAGCGGCCTATCGCGAGAAGCTCGATGCCTATCTTCTGTCGGAAGAGCATTCGCCTTATGTGGCGAACGTGCGCGAGCGTCTCGCGACTGTCATTCAACAGCGCGACACCTCGTTCTCATGGGGCAAGGCGACGCTGCTCTACGACGATCCCGCGAAAATCACGCGCGCGCCCGGCGATGCCGAAGGCCATCTGATCTCGCAGTTCAAGGCGCTGAAGCTGCATCCCGAGAAGGACATGCTGATCGTGTCGCCTTATTTCGTGCCGCGCGAAGAGGGCGTGCGCTGGCTTCGCTCGATGACCTCGCGGGGCGTGCGCGTGACCGTTCTCACCAATTCCCTCGCGGCCACGGATGTCGCGGCGGTGCACGCCGGCTATCGACGCTATCGCAAGGAGATGCTCGAAGCGGGCGTGCGCTTGTATGAGCTGAAGCCGGTCGCATCGACCGACGAGCACGAAAGTACGAAGAAATCGACATTCGGTTCGTCGAAGGCGTCGCTGCATGCGAAGACCTATGTGTTCGACCGCACGCGCATTTTCATCGGTTCCATGAACCTCGACCCGCGCTCCATCGAGCTGAATACGGAGATCGGTGTCTATTGCGAAAGCGCGGCGGCGGCCGGACAGGTGGCGGACGGTATCGGCGCGAATATCGATCGCATCGCGTGGCGTGTAGAGCTACAGGACGACGGTAACGGTGACACGCACATGGTATGGATCGACACCGACGCCGACGGAAGGACGACGCTGCTCGACAGCGAGCCGGGCGTGTCGGCGCTCAAGCGCGCGGGCGTCTGGATGCTCGGCATTCTGCCGATAGAATCGCAACTGTGATTCATCGCGAATGACGTCCCGCGCGATGCGACGTTGCGCGCATGACATGCCGATGGTATCTATGCAAGTGTGGCATGTTCGCGAGAGGCATCGACATGACCTTGCACGTTACACGGCTTGCGTCGCGAGGCTCGGACCGCAGCGTCCGCATCACGCGATGAGCGCGTTCGGCTGGCTACGCCAGCGTTTCGGTCGCTCGCGTAGCGATGCCGATTCCACCGAGGACATTCGCGAGGCGCTAGATCGCATCGCAGCAATCGCGCCGCAAGTGCGCCTCGCGAATCGCTATGAGTCGCGGCTCGGGCCGCTCGTTCGCGGGGCGCTCCGTTATGCGCGCGAGCTCGTCGACGCGCTTCCCCCGCCGCGCGATGCGACGCCTTCCGCCTGGGCCGACGACGCCTATCTGCGCGCGATGTTCGCGACCTCGGAAGACATTACGAGCGTCATCGGGCAATCGCACGATCTGCGCACCTGGTTCGACGCGCATTACGCCGCGGAATACGCCTATGCCGTGCTGAGTAGCCGCCTCATCGAGCGGCGCGTGCTCGGCGTGGCCGATGAGGCCGGCGTGGTGCGCTCGGACGTGCCGCGCATCGCCGTGAGCTTCGACGACAAGCGCATGCGCATTTGCGACGAGACCGAAGCGGCGCTGAGGGATGACATCGTGCTGCGAGTCATCGAGCAACTGGCTCTGGAAGCCACGTCGCGCGTCTCGGCGCACGAGGCGCAACGCGAGGCGTTGAAGGAGACGCGCGCACTGCTCGCCGCGCGAATGCAGATGCTCGGACGGCGTGGCGCGGGCATGTCGGGCATGAGCGGCGTGTCGTCTGCATACGGGAATGCATCGACGGACGTCGCGCGACTGGAGCGCGAGATCGCCGAAAACGAGGCCGCGCTCGCATCGCTCGGTTCGCGCGCGGAAGGCGTGGAGCAGCAGCTCGGCGCGCTCGCGGACGTGCTCGGCCATCCTGCCGCGCTCATACGTGTGGATCGCAAGACGCTGCGCCTGAACCGCATGAACCTCGTCGTCGAAGCGCGCAGCGATGAGCGGGCCGCTGAACTCACGCTCCATCTCGCGCATTTGCCGATGCAGCCTCCCGAGATCCGCGCGGTGCAGCTGGTGCGCGTCGCGCGGCGAGACATGCCGGCTGCGGACGGCGCGCTCGACGATGCGGCGCGGTGGCTGATCTGAGCGCGCCCCCAGAAAGCGCAGCGACTGAGCCTGCATTCAATAAGGCCACGTCCATTCGGTGATCTCGTCCGGATCGGTGCCATGCGTATGCGCGTAATCCAGGTGGCGAATGACCGCGTTCTTCATGTCCTCCCTCAAATGCGCAGTGCTTCCGCGCAGGCGAGGCACGCGGTCGATCACGTCGATCACGAGATTGAAGCGGTCCACCTGATTGAGTATCGCGAGTTCCAGCGGCGTATTGATGTTGCCCTTCTCCTTATAGCCGCGCACGTGTAGGTTCTCGTGATTGCGAAACTTGTACGCCAGCTTGTGGATGAGCCACGGGTAGCCGTGAAAGTTGAAGATCACGGGCTTGTCCAGCGTGAACAGGCTTTCGAAGTTGCGCACGCTCGATCCGTGCGGATGTTCGGTGTTGGGCTGCATCTTGAAGAGATCGACCACATTCACGAAGCGCAACTTCAGTTCCGGCAGATGTTCGCGCAGGATGGCCGTCGCCGCGAGTGCTTCCTGCGTCGCGACGTCGCCGCACGACGCCATGACGACATCGGGCTCTTCGTTTTCGTCATTGCTCGCGCGCCGCCAGACGCCCATGCCCTTCGCGCAATGCACGATGGCTTCGTCGATCGTCATGAACTGCAAGTGCTTCTGTTTGTCCGCGACGATCACATTGATGCAATCGGTCGATCGCAGGCACTGATCGGCCACGACGAGAAGCGTATTGGCATCGGGCGGTAAATAGACTCGCGTCACGGACGGACTCTTGTTCGTCACGAGATCGATGAACCCCGGGTCCTGATGCGAGAAGCCGTTGTGATCCTGACGCCAGACCGTGGACGACAGCAGGATGGTCTCCGACGAGACGGACGCTCGCCACGGCACATGGTTCTTGCAGATGTCGAGCCATTTCGCGTGCTGATTGAACATCGAGTCCACGACATGCGCGAAAGCCTCATATGTATGAAAGAAGCCGTGACGCCCGGTCAGCAGGTAGCCTTCGAGCCAGCCGAGCAAGGTGTGCTCCGAGAGCATCTCCATGACGCGGCCGTCGCGCGAGAGTTCGCCGCCGTCTTCATCTTCGGGAAGCATGTCGGCCATCCAGACCTTCTTGCTTGCCTGATAAACCGCTTGTAGCCGGTTCGAGGCCGTTTCATCGGGACCGAACACGCGGAACGTGTCCATGTTGGCGCGCATGATGTCGCGCAGAAATTCGCCGAGCGGGCGAGTGTTCTCATGCTGGACGGTCCCCGCCTGGCCGACATCGACTGCATAGTCGCGGAAGTCGGGGAGCTTGAGCTGCTTGCGCAGCACGCCGCCGTTTGCATGAGGATTCGCGCTCATCCGCCGCGTTCCGGTCGGCGCAAGCGCGCGGATTTCTTCGCGCAGCCGGCCGTTCGCGTCGAAGAGTGTTTCCGGCTCGTAGCTCTGCATCCAGCGTTCGAGCACCGCGAGATTCGCGGGGTTCGTATGCACGTCCGAGAACGGCACCTGATGCGAACGCCACGAGCCCTCGACCTTGTGACCGTTGATCTCCTTCGGTCCGGTCCAGCCCTTAGGCGTGCGCAGCACGATCATCGGCCAACGTGGGCGTTCCGCGCCCTTGCCTGCGCGACTGTTCTCCCATATCGCGCGAATGTCGGCGGTGACGCGATCGAGTGTCTCGGCCATCTTCCGGTGCATCTGCGCATGGTCCGATCCTTCGACGAAACACGGCGTGTAGCCGTAGCCGACGAAGAGCGCCTCCAGTTCCTGATGGCTGATGCGCGCGAGGATCGTCGGGTTCGCGATCTTGTAGCCGTTGAGATTGAGGATGGGCAGCACCGCGCCGTCGCGTGCGGGATTGATGAACTTGTTCGAATGCCATGCGGTCGCGAGCGGTCCGGTCTCCGCTTCGCCATCGCCCACGACGCACGCGACGATGAGCCCGGGATTGTCCAGCACCGCGCCATACGCATGCGACAGGCTATAACCCAGTTCGCCGCCTTCATGAATGGACCCCGGCGTTTCCGGCGTCACGTGCGAGCCGATATGGCCGGGAAACGAGAACTGCTTGAAGAACTTCTGCAAGCCTTCGATATCCTCGCTCTTGTCGGGATAGACCTCCGAGTAGGTGCCTTCGAGATAGGCCGGGCCGAGCACGCCGGGCGCGCCGTGTCCGGGACCGGCCATGAAAACGACATCGAGGTCGTCGCGCTTGATGACGCGGTTCAGATGCGCCCAGACGAACGAGAGCGCAGGGCTCGCGCCCCAGTGTCCGAGCAGCCGGTGCTTGACGTGCTCCGCTTTGAGCGGCTCGCGCAGCAGCGGGTTTTCCGCGAGAAAGATCATGCCCGCCGATAGGTAATTGCACGCGCGCCACCATGCATCGATGAGCCGTAGTTCGTCGTCTTCTATCGTACTTCCTTCAGACGGATGGGTGCTGGAACGATCGTTCATCGACGTCTCCTTCAATAAGGGCGCATGGGAACGCGCGTCGTGCGTTGTCACGGGGCGTCGCGCTGCGCGAGATTCGCTAGGTCGGTAGGTGCGCTCTGTTGTGCTCGTTCTTATGCGCCTTATCGATTCGATATCATGCGATGCCGCGCTGTTCAAGATTCAAGGCGCGCGATCTCCACGATGTTTGATCTGACTGCGCAAAGAGCGCATTCAGTACTTGATCTCTCTTGCAGCCTGACGCCCATGTTGCTTCGTCTCGCGCTTGTCCTGCCGGCATTGCGCATTCGATTGCTGGTTCGCGGCGCGGCAGTCCTGTTTGGTATGCCGGGCGCTCTGGCGCGTCTCCTGGCGCACATCGCGCCCGGCGCGGCGTTGCTGCGCCTGCTGCGTCGGCAGAGCGATGTCAGGCCACGACAAGGCGAGCATGGCGGTTGCGATCGCAATGAACCTGAGTGAGCGCGCGGGCATGATGTGGACTCCGAAAGAAGGACCTACGGCGCTGGCGTTGCGTAAGCAATTCAATAAGCACGCGGAGTTCCGATGTTAGCCGCGTCGCCCGACGGGTGAACGTCATCGCGAAGCCCTTCACCCGATGCCGTGCTAGTGCATCGCGCCCGCGAGCGCTTCGGCGTCGAGGCCGACGATCAGATCGACTTCGCCGTTCGAGAGTCTTTGTGTCGCCGGGACGCCGGCGGTCGTCAGCGCCGCGTTGTCCATTCGCGATGCATCGTTCAGCAGGACGCGCAGGCGTGTCGCTGCGAGCGGTTGTAGCTTGACGATGTTCGCGCCGCCGCCCAGCGCCTCGCGAATCTTGTCGGCGCGCGCCGCATAGGCCGAATCGTTTGACGTGGACGCAGAAATCGGTGGTGGCGCAGCACTCGCCGGCTGTGCAGCGCCTGCATCGGCTTTTGCGCCCGCCGCCGGCAGATCGGCCTCGGCGCCCGCGCGCTTCAGATAGTCCTGCATGTCCGTCTTCATGTTTTCCGAGAGCGGCCCGAAGATCGCCTGCACGCCGTTGCCGACGCGCACGACGCCTGCCGCGCCCAACGCCTTGAGCCTTGCATCGTCGACGAGCGCGGGATCGTTCACCGAGATGCGCAGCCGCGTGATGCATGCATCGAGACTCTTGATGTTGGAACGCCCGCCGAACGCGAGCACGAGATCGCGAGAGCGTCCGCCCATCTCGGCCGTGCTGCCCGCGGCTGCTTCGACGGTATCGTCCTCGCGTCCCGGCGTCTTCAGATCGAAGCGCGTGATGACGACGCGGAACACGGCGTAATAGATCACCGCATAGATCGGCCCGAGAATGAAGACATACCATGCGTGGGTCGCCTTGTTGCCGATCAGGTTGAACATCACGAAGTCGATCGCGCCCTGAGAGAACGTGAAGCCCATGTGCATGTCGAGCGTATTGGCGACGAACTGCGCCGATGCCGCGAGACACGCGTGGATGAAGTACAGCACCGGCGCGACGAATAGAAACGCGAACTCGATCGGCTCCGTGATGCCCGTGAGAAACGAGGTCAGCGCGGCGGACACCATCATGCCGCCGACCGCCACTTTCTTTTCCGGCTTCGCGCAATGCCAGATTGCGATGGCGGCCGCAGGCAGGCCAAACATCTTGAAGAAATACGCACCGGCGAGAATGCCAGCGGTGTGGTCGCCCGCGAAGAAGCGCGTGATGTCGCCGTGCACGACCTTGCCTGTCGTGGGATCGAGATAGCTGCCCGCTTCGAAGAAGAACGGCACGTTCCAGATGTGATGCAGGCCGAAGGGGATCAACAGCCGTTCGACGAAACCATAGATGGTCGCAGCGGTTCGCGGATCGGACACCGCCGCCCAGTGCGAGAACGCCTTGATCGCGCTGCCGATAGGCGGCCAGATGACCGAGAGAATCGCGCCGAGCACGATCGAACCGATTGCCGTGACGATCGGCACGAAGCGCTTGCCCGCGAAGAAGCCGAGATACGGCGGCAGCGTGATGCGGTAGTAGCGATTGAACATCCACGCCGCGAGGCCGCCCGCGAGAATGCCGCCGAACACGCCGGTCTGGATAGACGGAATGCCCATGATCGTGTCGGGCTTCACGCCTTGGAACGTCGCGATGACGCCGAGCGTCGCCGTCATCACGAGAAAGCCGATGGTCGCGGCGATGCCCGACACGCCGTCGTTCTCCGTGAAGCCGAGCGCGACCCCGATGGCGAAGATCAACGGCAGGTTGCTGAAGATCACGTCGCCCGAGTTCTTCATGAGCGCGAGCACGATGCCGGGGATATAGCCGTGAAAGTCGGTGGAGCCGAGGCCGAGCAGCAACCCCGCGACCGGCAGCACCGCGACCGGCAGCATCAACGATTTGCCGACTTTCTGCACCACGCCGAAAGCGTTCTTGAACATGCTGTCTCTCCGCTTGTTCCGGTGATCGCCTCTTACCTATTCCGCGTATCGAGCGAGGAGCGCGCGCACTTCCGCCGTCGTGCCGAGGGTCAGTACCTTGGCCGCGAGCGCGCGGCATTCGTCCATCGTGAGACGCGCGAGCTGGGCCTTGATCGAGCCGATGGCCGGCACGCTGACCGACAACTCGTCGATGCCTAAGCCGGCAAGCACGGGCACGGCCATCGCATCCGACGCAATGCCGCCGCACACGCCCACCCATTTGCCGTGCCGGTGTGCGCCGTCGATGGTCATGCCGATAAGACGCAGCACGGCGGGATGCAGCGCGTCGGCTTGCTTCGCGAGCTTCAGGTGTCCGCGATCCATCGCGAGGGTGTATTGCGTGAGATCGTTGGTGCCGATGGAAAAGAAATCGGCTTCCTGCGCGAGCGGCTCGGCAATCATCGCGGCGGATGGCACTTCGATCATCACGCCGACCTTGATGCGGCTCATGTGCTCGCCGGCCTCCTCCTGCAGAATGCGCTTCGCGGCGCGCAGTTCGTCGAGAGTCGCGATCATCGGGAACATCACGTGCAGATTGCCGATGGGCGCCGCTCGCAAAATCGCGCGCAACTGCGTGCGAAAGAAGTCGGGAAACTCGAGACTCACGCGCACGCCGCGCAGGCCGAGAAACGGGTTGTCTTCCTTCGGCAGCGGCATATAGGAAAGCGGTTTGTCGCCGCCGACATCGAGCGTGCGAACGACGAGCGGACGCTCGCGGCCGAGGGCTTCTGCGACGGCGCAGTACTCGGCCGCCTGTTCGTCTTCGGAAGGCGCGGTGTCGCGATTGTCGAAGAGAAACTCGGAGCGCAACAGACCCACGCCTTCGGCGCCCGCCGCGACGGCATCGCGCGCTTCCTGAGCGTTGCGGATGTTGGCGACCACTTCGATGCGATGACCATCGGCGGTGACGGCCAGCTTGCTCGCGGCCGTTTGTTCCTGTGCCCGCTTCAACGTCTGCCGCTGGATGCGCTCGCGCGCCTTTTTCAGGTCGTCGGCGCCGGGATTGCGCCGCAGGCTGCCACGCGAGCCGTCGAGCACGACGAGCGTGCCGTCGGGCAACTGCAACGCGCTTTCGTCGATGCCGCAGATGGCCGGAATGCCGAGCGAGCGCGCCAGTATCGCGACATGGCTCGTCGCGCCGCCTGTCGTCGTGCAAAAGCCGAGCACTTTGCTCCTGTCGAGCGATGCGGTGTCCGAAGGAGAGAGTTCCTCGGCGATGAGAATGGATTCGTCCGGCACGTCGATGCGCGCCTGCTTCACGCCCGCGAGCAACGCGAGCACGCGGCGGCCGACATCGCGAATATCGCCCGCTCGTTCGCGCAGAAGCGCGTTGTCGAGCTTCTCGAGATGGCTTGCCTGCGCTTCGAACGCGGCGCGCCACGCGAAGCCCGCGCTCTTGCCGTCGCTGATGCCGGCGATCGCGGCGTCGTTGAGATCGGGATCGCCCAGCAGTTCGAGATGAGCATTGAGTATCGCTGCCTTCGACGGATCGGTCAGCTTCGCCTTCAGCGCCTCGATCTGCTGACGTGCTTCATGGTGCGCCGCGTCGAGCCGTGCGCGCTCGCGTTGCGGCGATTCGCCCGTCTCGGCCACGTCGATGACTTCGCGGCGGAACTGCACGATCTTGCCGACCGCGAGTCCCGGCGACGCCGAGACGCCGGTGAACTCGTTCGCGTCGGCAGGCGCGGCGCGTGGCGGCGCGGCTTCGCTTGCAATGGCCGGAGCGGCGGGCGCGGGCGCTTCGCCGGGCTTTTCGCCGGAACCTGACACGAGCAGGCGCGCGAGCGCGGTCACGGCTTCATTCGCATCGGGCCCTGCGGCTTCGACACGCAGCTTGTCGCCGAAGCTCGTCGCGAGCGCCATCAGCGCGACCACCGACTTCGCGTTCGCGCTGTCGCTGCCGCGCATGACGCGAATCTCGGACGTGTATTTCTTGGCTTCGGCGGCGAATACGGCGGCCGGCCGCGCATGCAGGCCCTGCGGGTTCGGGAGCGTGACTTCATCGGATACGGCCTGCCCGCCTGCGTCGCGGCTCGCGTTGTCTTTCGTCGGCGAGACGAACTCGACACGAAGCGCGACGTCCGTGCCCGCCGTGACGATGCCCGTGGCGGGTTCGTAGCGGGTGACGAGTTCGCCGTTCGCGATGACCATTTCCGTGAGCAGACTCACGGCCTTTGCGCCGACGACGAGCGGATCGAAGCGAATCAGCGGCTGGCCGGTGACGACGGTATCGCCTTCCTTCACGAGCGGCGTGAAGCCTTCGCCGCGCAGCATCACCGTATCGAGACCGATGTGAATCAGCACTTCGAGCCCGCAGTCGCCCGTCACGGTCGCTGCATGACAGGCGCGATGCAGTTGCGTGACCTTGCCGGCGAGCGGGGAGAGCAATTCGTCGGAAGTCGGATCGATCGACACGCCGTCACCGACCATCTTCTGAGCGAACACCGGATCGGGCACCGTATCGAGTCGGACCATGACGCCAGAGATAGGCGCCATCAGCTCGATTCGCTCTAAACGTCGCGGAGCTTTCATGTGAAGGACTCCTTGTCCCCTGACTGCACGAGGTCAATAGATAAGACGTCTGCGCAAAGTTGCTCAAGGATCATTTGCCTACGATGAATCATAGGCAAACGAAGAGTGAATCGCCGAATTATGTGGTGAGGCTTTGATCTGATGCAGATGACCTCGAATTGATTCAATCCGCGGAAGGCATGCGGGAATTGAAACGTCATTAGCAAGGCGACCTGATTGATCGAATTAGGTGATTAGCGAATAGAGTTTCGAGGACGTGAGTTGAGTTGTCGTCAACTGGGTATCTTGGCGTCGATGATGCGTTGCGCTGCACTGAGCGCGCTTGACAGAGCTTCGTCCTCCGTGCGGAAGACAGTATGTGTTTCGGAGACCAGCCGAACCGGTACGCCCACAGGCCGCTTGGGTTCAGCGGTGCAAACACTTACTACGGCAATGAACCCGACTGGATCGCTGAATTCTGCCTTGTGCGACACGGCTCTGACTGGCTCGAGCTGAATCGTGATCTCGAACCCTCGATAAGGATAGCTTCGCTGCATCGATTCGCTCCCGAAAGTTCTTTCAATTGCAGGTGCGCATACCGCCTGACAGAGAGCGGTAACGACCGCATCTGCCGATGCGAAGGCATTCTACTTCTTCGGAATGTCTATGAGCAGCGGGCTAGGGTTTGTGCTAGGCCCAGGGCGAGGCTGCGATCCGATGGTGGCGCGTATTCATGGAGGTTTCTGTTCGAAGGACTGACGGCTCGGCGAACGGGACGGCCGACCGCTTGCATCGCTTGCCATCGATGGAGATGTTGCGAGCGGAGTGGCGCACCTGCGTTGGTTCATCGCGGACGACGCGTTGCGCGGTACTGGAATAGGCAGGCAGCTCATGACGCGCGCCATGAACTTCGTCGACGCTCAGTTCTCCGAAACGTACCTTTCCACCTTCAAGGGTCTGGACGCAGCGAGGCACCTGTATGAATCCTTCGGCTTCCGGCTGTGCGAAGAAGCTCAGGGTACGCAATGGGGAACGAGCGTCACGGAACAACGGTTCGTTCGTCGGACGGCCTGACTCTAGCGGCCGCACCGCTCGCCGGAGCGGTGACTCGAGTTCTTCTCACGGGAGTTGGTCGTCCGCGCAAGCCAGCAACCGTCGCCGTCAATGCGACATCAAAACCGGAACGGTCATCGACGCAAGAAAGGTCCGCGTTGCGCCGCCGAGCACGAGTTCCTGCCAGCGCGCGTGGCCGTAACCGCCCATCACGACGAGGTCCGCGCCGATATCGGCGGCACGCGAAAGCAACATCTCGCCGGCCTGCGCGTTGCTGGGCGCCTTGTTCGAAGACACCTCCACCGACACGCCGTGCCGCGCGATACATGCCGCGATATCCGCGCCGTGAATGCGTTCTTCCTGTGCATGGTCGGAAGCGGTATCGATCGTCGCGACGGTCACGCGCTCCGCAGCCTTCAAAAGAGGCAGCGCGTCGTGGACGGCGCGCGTGGCTTCGCGGCTGCCGTCCCACGCGACCATCGCATGCGTGCCGATCGTCGCAAAGAAGCCCGTATAGGGAATCAGCAGCACGGGCCGGCCGGCGGACATGACGAGCGTTTCCGGAAAATGATCGCCTACGTAGGAGTCCGGATCATTCGGATCATCCTGGCTCGCGACCACCAGATCCACGCACCGCGCATAGTGCGGCACGCACACTGTCGCGCGCTCGTCGCTGGTGATCCATTCGCCCGATACACCGGCGCGCGTCAACTCCGCATGAAAGAGGCGCTCGATCGCAGCGCGCTGCTCGCGCCGCAATGCCGCATGTTGCGCGTAGTAGTCGGCCGTGCCTGCCATCACGGTGAAGACGCGCGGCGGTGGCTCGAACACCGCGAAGAGGCCGATGACATAAGCGTCGAAACGCCTGGCGAGCGCAAGCGCGCTTTCCAGTCGCGGATGCGCGCGCACACTGGTGTCGAGATGCACGAGGATCGTCTTGTAGCTCATCGCATGACTCCCTGATTCGCGGGATCGAAGGCCCTCAGTCTATGCAGGCGTTTCATCCGGACGCTTGACTCAGATCAACCGGCGCCGCGCGGCGCATCGGTTCGGCTCTGCTTGATGCAGATCAAGAGCCGCCGAATCCGTGCGCATACAGTGGCTCGGTCCACGCCACACGCCATGCCACGCACAGGAGTTCGTTACATGAAAGCGCTCGTCTATCACGGTCCCGGAGAGAAGTCGCTCGACGAACGGCCGTCGCCCAGGCTCGTCAGTGCAACGGACGCGATCGTGCGCGTGACGCGCACCACCATCTGCGGCACGGATCTGCATATTCTCAAAGGCGACGTGCCGACGTGTCAGCCGGGGCGCGTGCTGGGGCACGAGGGCGTCGGCGTCGTCGAAGAGGTCGGTGCGGCGGTCGCCGCGTTCAAGCCGGGGGATCGCGTGCTGATCTCGTGCATCTCGTCGTGCGGAAAGTGCGACGCCTGCCGGCGCGGCATGTACTCGCACTGCGCGACGGGCGGCTGGATACTCGGCAACAAGATCGACGGCACACAGGCCGAATACGTGCGCATTCCGCACGCGGACACGAGCCTGTACCGCCTGCCTGCAGGCGTGGACGAAGAAGCGCTCGTCATGCTCTCCGACATTCTCCCGACCGGCTTCGAATGCGCCGTGCTCAACGGCCGCGTGCAGCCGGGCAGCACAGTGGCCATCGTCGGCGCGGGACCCATCGGCCTCGCGGCGTTATTGACCGCGCAGTTCTACTCGCCGGCGCAGATCATCATGATCGACCGGGACAGGAATCGGCTTGAGGTGGCGCGCACGTTCGGCGCTACGGCATGCATCGACATTTCGCGGAGCGATCCGGTGGCCGAGACCTTGCGTCTGACGGATGGCGCAGGCGTGGACTGCGCGGTGGAAGCCGTCGGCGTGCCGTCGACGTTCGAGCTGTGCGAGGCGATCATCGCGGCGGGCGGGACCATCGCGAATGTGGGCGTGCATGGCGTGAAAGCCGACCTGCATCTCGAAGCCTTGTGGGACCGCAACATCACGATCACGACGAGGCTCGTCGATACCGTCAGCACGCCGATGCTGCTGAAGACGGTGCGCGCGGGACGTCTGCAGCCGAAGCAGCTGATTACGCACCGCTTCACGCTCGACCGCGTGCTGGACGCATACGACACCTTCGCGCGCGCCGCCGATACGGGCGCGCTCAAGGTCATCATCGAAGTCGCGTAGGTGGATCGTGGAGAACGGACATGTCAAAGGTGCTCGTGGTTTGCTATTCGCGAACCGGCAAGACGCGCGCATTGGGCGAGGCGCTCGCCGCCCGCCTGCAGGCGGATCTGGAAGTCATCACGGAGCCGGTGGATCGGTCCGGCGTGCTGGGCTTTGTGCGCGCCATCTTCGATACCGTCTTCGCCCGTCCCGTGCAGTTGCATGCCGGCTGTCGCGACGCTACGGCATATGAGCTCGTCGTCATCGGCACGCCGGTCTGGGCCGGCACCGTCAGCGCACCGGTGCGCGCGTGGCTCGCGCTCAACCGGCGCAAGCTGCCGTACGTGGCGTTCTTCTGCACCGAGAACGCGCGGGGCGAGACCACGGCGTTCAGAAACATGGCGACGCTCGCGGGCAAGCAGCCCGTCGCGCGTTGTGCCATCAAGCAAGGTCTGCCTGCGGACGATGCGCGCCGCCTCGTCGATGTCTTCGTGGATCGCATCGAACGCAAGCTCACGCGAATCGATCAACTCGAATGGGCCGCCTGAGCGGTGACTTGCGCGCGCCGGGGCGCGACGCTCACGAACACGACCGCGCCATGACGGAGTGGCCGTGTGCGTTGAGTCCGCAAGGCGTCGATCCTCACGACGACCCCGCCGCCGTGCGCACCTGGCAATGGTTGCGCTGGCTGATGCCCGGCGCGATGCTGCTTCTCATACCCGCCTTCTACCTCGGATTGACCGGGCCCGCCACGGCGCTGGCCGCTTCGCGCAGCCTGTATCTGGCCGCGGGCCTCGCTTGCGTGTGCGTGCTCGGGCGCATGCTTGCATTGAGCCGTCATCCGGCGCGCTTCTTGTGCCGCAACGCAATGGATGCGGGCATCGCGCTCGCCGCGCTGTCGAGCGTCTTCGGCGGCGCGACGCCGTGGTCCGCGCCCGAGTGGATGCTGCGGCTCGGGTTCATGTCGGTCGTGGCCGTTCGCATTTTTCTCGCGTTGCAGGCGCTTATCGTGCCGGGCCGTCTCGTGCTGCTAATGGCGTTCGGCGCGACGGTGCTCGCGCTCGCGGGTGCGGGCTTCTACTGGCTGGAGCCGCGTGTCCACACCTATGCCGAGGGTCTGTGGCTCGCGTTCGAGAGCAGCGCGACCGTGGGGTACGGCGACATCGCGCCGACTACGCCCGCGTCCCGCGTATTCGCCGTATTCGTGGTGCTGCTCGGATACGGAATGCTCTCGCTCACCTTCGCGAGCATCGCTGCGCTCGTCATCGGCGGCGAAGAGAAGCAGCTTCGACGAGACATGCACAAGGACATCAAGCGTCTCGAACGCGAGATGGCGCTGATGCGCGACGACGTGCGCCTGCTGCGCGATGCGCTCACGGACCGCACGGCCGAGCCGGTGCGACACGAGCCCGCGCATGAGGGACGCAGAACACGGATACGGCCCGGCACGGAGGCGGACACATGACGGCTGCTTCGTCGCGTAATCTCGGTACCTGCTGATTAGCGATACGCGTCACCGAGGCACTTGGTTAACAAGCAAAAGCGGCGTGTGCGTGATTCTTGCGACGTTGCGGGCCACGCTTCCGAGCAGCCAGCGCGCCGCGCCACGGCGGCCATGCGTGCCCATGACCAGCAGATCGGCGCGCCACGCGTCTGCCTCGCGCACGATCGTGTGCGCAACATCGTCCCGGCACTCGCACGTGCTGAGCACTTCGAAACTGGTCTCGCCGGGCGCGTTCGCAAACACCCGTCGCGCCATTGATCTCGCTGCTCGCGCGTCTTCGTCGAATGCTTCTTCGAGCAGCGAGAACGGAAGCGGATTGGTCATGCGCATGGCCTTGTCGATCACATGAATCGCCCGAAGATGCGTTGCGGATGAAGCGAGGCCCGCGCCGAAGCGCAAGGCGGGAAGGACTTCGCTGCTACCGTCGACCGCAAAGAGAATGCGCCGCGGCTCGTGCGCCCCGGTTGCGTCGAACGACTCGGGGACGACGAGAACCGGCAGCCTCCGGTTGGCCGCCAGCGGCTCGGCCGTGCTGCCCTCGATCCAGCGGAGCAGGCCGTGATGCTGATGTGCGCCAATTACGAGCAGGTCCGCGTTCCAGTCTTCGGCTTCCTGCGCAATCGCCTGCGCGTTGTTCCGGCCGTCCGACAGTTCGAGCAACACCGTTTCCACGTGATGCCCTGCGTTGCGCAGCGCGTTCTGGGAACGGCGAAGCATCTCGCGCGCGTCCGTCACGGCACTGCCCCGCGCCTCGTGCAGAGAGTGGCGCACGAGGTCGGGCACCGGCAGCGCCGCATTGCACTGCGCAAGCACGCTCAAGATGCGGATGGACGCCCCGGCCGGGACGAACTTGCCTGCGTACGCGAGCGCATTCTCCGAAGCGGGTGAACTGTCGAGTGCGATCAGCACTCTGCGCGGGCGGGGTGCCCGTTCGGCGGTGTCTGTCATGTCGATTCCATCGGGTCATCGTGTGGCGACACCCATGTTGATACTTCGCGTGTGCACGTCGCTTGATCCAGGTCATCCGGAGGCGAGGCGCTGCGGGCGCATCATGTGCGAACACGCTGTGCGTCACCGTGAGGAAGCCCGCATGACTGAAATCGCGACCGGACCGTGGCATGAGCGGACATCCGAAGATGTCGCGCTGGCGTTCGCATCCCACGCGCACAACGGACTTTCGCGCGACGAAGCGGCACGGCGTCTGTCGCGGCACGGTCCGAACGAGACGATCCGCGAGCGGCCTCGTTCGTTGCTGTCGCTCGTCGGCGCGCAGTTTCGCGACTACATGAACATCGTGCTGCTGGTGGCCGCGTGCATCGCCGGCGCAACGGGCGATGTGCAGGAGGCGTTGGCGATCGCCGCGCTGGTGCTCGTCAATGGCGCAATCGGTCTGATGCAAACCGTTCGCGCCGAGCATGCGATGGCCGAGTTGAGGAAGCTGGGCGCATCGCGCGCGACGGTGGTCCGCGACGGCGAGCGCCTCACTGTTCCCGCGACCGAAGTCGTTCCGGGCGATCTCGCGTTCCTGGAAGCGGGCGCGAGCGTGCCTGCGGATATTCGGCTGGTCGAATCGATACAACTGCGCACGGACGAGTCGGCCCTGACGGGCGAATCGCTTGCCGTCGACAAGTCGGCTGCCCCGGTTGCCGACGAACACGCGCCGCTCGCGGAGCGCCGCGACATGGCGTATATGGGAACCAGCATCGCGTGTGGGCGCGGCAGCGGCATCGTGGTGGCGACCGGGATGGACACGGAGCTAGGAAAGATCGTCGCGTTGCTCGGACGCATCGAGCCGCCGCGCACGCCGCTACAGCAGCGGCTGGCCGCGTTCGGGCGGCAGCTGGGCATCGCCATTGCGCTCACGTGCGTGGCGATCTTTGCGATGGGCGTCGCGCGCGGCGAAGCCGTGTCGCTGATGCTGCTGACTTCGGTGAGTATCGCGGTAGCGGCGATTCCCGAGGCGCTGCCTACGGTGCTGACTGTCATGCTCGCTCTGGGCGCGCGCAATCTTGCGCGGCGACGGGCCCTCGTGCGCAATCTCGCCGCAATCGAAACCCTCGGCTCGGTCAGCCACGTCTGCACGGACAAGACCGGCACGCTGACGCTCAACGACATGCGCGTCGTCGAACTGGGGCTGCCGGACGGAAGCTCCATCGCATTCACTCAAGGCGATGCGCATTCGCTCGGTCCCGACGCGCGGTCGCTCCCACGGTCACTCCTTTACGCAGCGGCGCTTGCCTGCGGCGAGGAGGCGGGCGAGCGCGATGCCGAAACCGGCAAGTGGCTCGGCGATCCCACCGAAGTCGCGATATGGCGAGCCGCGCGCGAGGCGGGCCTGGACGCTCATGTTTTCGACGAGGCGTTACTGCAAGCGGGCGAGCGCAGCATCGAACTGCCGTTCGACTCCAATCGCATGCGCATGACCGTGGTGTACCGGACATCGTCCGGCTGGACGGCGTACATGAAGGGCGCGCCCGAAGCCGTGCTGCCTCGATGCGATGCTACGTTCGGCGCTTCGACAGGCCCGCTCGACCGGGCCACGCAGCTCGCCCTTGCTGCGCGCATGGCCGCCGACGGTCAACGGCTGATAGCCGTGTCGAAGCGCGAAGCGAACGCCGGCGCCGATATGGACCCCACCGCGGCGTGGATCGAAACCGGTCACGTGTTTCTGGGCTTCTTGGGCATGCAGGACCCGCCACGGCCGGGCGCGCCGCAGGCGGTCGACATGTGCAAGCGCGCCGGCATCGTTCCTGTGATGATGACCGGCGACCATCCGCTGACGGCCAGCGCCATCGCGCGGTCGCTCGGCATCATGTCGCAGGGGCAGTCGCTTGTCACGGGTCCGGAGCTCGACGCGCTATCGCAGGACGAACTCGTGCGCAGGATAGAAAGCGTGAGCGTGTTTGCGCGGCTGGACCCGGCGCAGAAGATCCGTATCGTCGAGGCTTTGCAGACGCGCGGGCGCTGCGTGGCCGTCACCGGCGACGGCATCAACGATGCGCCTGCATTGAGCCGCGCCGACATCGGCGTGGCGATGGGCAAGGGCGGCACGGACGTCGCGCGCGAGGCTGCGGACGTGGTCCTGCTCGACGACGATTACGGCACGCTCGTCGCGGGCATCGAGGAAGGACGGCGGATCTACGACAACGTGACGAAGTTCATCCGTTACGCCCTGACGGGCAATGCGGCGGAACTGCTGGTAATCGCAGTGGGGCCGTTTCTCGGGCTACCGATGCCTTTGCTGCCCATCCAGATCTTGTGGATCAATCTCGTGACGGACGGACTACCGGGGCTTGCGCTCGCTGCCGAACCCGCCGAACCGGACATCATGCGGCGCGCGCCTCGGCCGCCGCGCGAGAGCCTCTTTGCGGGCGGCATGTGGCAACGGATCGTCGGCGTTGCGCTGGCGATTTCGCTTCTGACACTCGGCACCGAGGCATGCGCATTGGCGGCGGGTCAGGCGCAATGGCAGACCATGGCGTTCACGGTGCTGTCGCTTTCGCAGATGGGTCTGGTGCTGGGCATCCGCTCGGCGCGCCGGTCGGTGTTCGAACTCGGGCTGTGCTCCAACCGGGCGCTCGCGGGTGCCGTATGCCTGACCGTCGCATTGCAGATAGCGACGATCTACGTGCCGTTTTTCAACGACATGCTGCACACCGCGCCGCTCGATGCGTGGCAGTTGGCCGTGTCGCTGGCGGTGTCGAGTGTCGTGCTCGCGCTCGTCGAGTTCGAAAAGTACCTCGCGCGGCACCATCTGTTCCGCAAGGGCGCGGGAAGGACGTCGCGGCATGACGCGCGTCTCTGACAGTCACGGCCGGCGTCGCGTTCGCAGATCCTGCGCGCTGCAAGCGCCAGCGCATGACGGGATGGCGCGCCGATGAAAAACAGGATGCCGTTCGATGCATCGTGGCTGCCCGCCATCGCGATCCTCGCGCTCGGCGTCATGCTTGTTCGTCCGTTCGTGCAGCCCGTTCTATGGGCGCTGATCGTCGCCTATGCCACATGGCCGATACACCGCTGCGTCCTCCGGTTGCTGCGCGGCCGGGCAGCCCTGAGCGCATTGACGGCGACCCTGCTGCTGGCGCTGGCGGCCGCAGGCATTGCGTTGGCCGTCGCGGTGCCTCTGACGCACGAGACGCTCGAACTGGGCCTTCGGTTGTCCTCGTGGAGCGGGCGCGAGCCCGAGCGCGTCGCGTCGTTGGCCGCCGGGGTGCCTGTCATCGGCGAAGATCTGGCCGCGTTGATTCGCGAGTTGCCAGCACGCAGGGACGAGGTTCTTCCGTTCGGCGGCGACTGGATGCGCAATCTTCCGGCTATGGGCCGACTGGTCGGCCGCAATGCGTTCCAGTTCTTCTTTACCTTGCTCGCGTTGTACTTCGTCTATCGATACGGCGCAGAGCTGTCGGTCCGTGCCCGCGATGTCGCTCGCCGGAGTATGGGCGGCAGACTGGACGAATACCTCGCATCGCTCGAAACCGTCGCGCGCGCCGTGCTGATAGCCGTGCCCGCGACGGCCACGGGACAGGCGGTGCTGGCCGGCGCCGGCTATTGGGCGGCGGGCGTCGATGAGCCCGTTTTGCTGACCCTGTTGACCGCGCTCGCCGCACTGGTGCCGTTCGGTGCGCTTCTGGTCTGGTTGCCGACGGGTGTGGTCCTTCTCATCGAGGGCAGGATATGGGCGGGGGCTGGCCTGCTCTTGTGGGGCGCGCTCGTGGTCAGCTCCATCGACAACGTGATTCGAATGCTCGTCATCGGCAATGCCGTGCGGATGCCGTTTGCGTTGGCATTGGCGGCAATCGTGTGCGGCGCAGCGGCCTTCGGGCCGATCGGCCTTTTCATCGGGCCTCTGGTGGCGGAAATGCTGCGCTTGCTGATTCGTGAGCACGCGATGGCCTCGCCGCGCTTTGGCCTTCGCCGATGTGCTCGGCCATCTCCAGCGGCGCATCGACGGGCGCCGTCCGCCGCACGCCCGATGCTGCGGCGCCGGTCGAAGGCAGGCAAGCCATGAGCGACGAAGCCATGCATCGCGTCAGCCCTAAACCGCGTGTGACGCAACTCACGGTCGTCTCGGTCACCGCGCTGCTGCTCACGGCCGGAGGGATGTTGCATATCGCTGGCCGCGTCGAGCTTGCGCGCTTGCTTTGGCTCGCGTGCACGCTGCCGGCGCTTGTCGTGCTGTCGGTATCCATCGTGCGTGCGCTGCGTCGCCGCGAGCCGGGCGTCGATATCCTCGCGCTGCTCTCGATATGCGTGGCGGCTGCCGTCGGCGAGTCGCTGACTGCGGCCATCGTCTCGCTGATGGTCGCAAGCGGCGGCGCGCTCGAAGGCTTCGCGCAGAACCGCGCGCGCAAGGCCTTGTCTGCGCTCCTGAGCCGCGCGCCGCAGCAGGCGCATCGCTTCGAAGACGGCGAGTGGCGGCGTATCGAGCCCGAGGCGGCGTGCCCCGGCGACCGGCTGCTCGTGCGGGCGGGCGAAAGCGTCCCGGTGGACGGCACGCTGCTCGGCGAAGCCGCGCTCGACGAATCCGCCGTGACGGGCGAGTCGGCGGTCATGGCGCGCAGCGCGGGGCACGCGGTCAGGAGCGGCGTCATCAACGCCGGCGCGCCGTTCGAGATGATCGCCACGGCTGCGGCACGCGACAGCACGTTCGCGGGCATCGTCCGCATGGTGGAGACGGCGCAGCGGTCGCGAAGCCGCGCCGTGCGGCTCGCGGACCGCTATGCGCTGCTGTTCGTCCCGTTCACGATGATCCTGGCAGGCGGCGTCTGGTTCGCCACGAGAGACGTCGTTCGCGCGCTGGCCGTGCTGGTCGTCGCCACGCCTTGTCCGCTGATACTCGCCGTGCCGGTGGCGATCGTCTCGGGCATCTCCGCCTGCGCGAAACGCGGCGTGCTGATCAAGGACGGCGGCGCGCTGGAACGCCTCGCGAGCACACAGGTGCTCTTCTTCGACAAGACCGGAACGCTGACGAGCGGGCAGGCGAAGCTCGTGCGCATCGAGTGCAGCGAAGGTTTCGCGTCCGACTCCGTGCTGCACATGGCCGCGTCGCTTGCGCAGGCTTCGCCTCATGTCGTGGCGGAGTCGGTGACGCTTGCCGCCCGCAAGCGGGGCATGCGCCTCGCCGCGCCGACGGAAGTGGTCGAGTCGGCCGGGGCGGGCGTGAGCGGCACGGTCGACGGAAAACGCGTGGTCATAGGCTCGTTCGGCCATGCGGCGGCCGGCGCGCCCGCGGCGCCGTGGAGCGCGGCCTTTTTGCGCCGTCTCGGACGCGAAGGCGGTTCGTCGCTCTTCGTCGATATCGACGGCGTCATGGCCGGCGCGTTGTGGCTCGCGGACGATGTCCGCCTCGATACGCCGAGAGCATTGCGCTTGCTTCGGCAGGCCGGCATCGCGCGGCTCGGCATGCTGACGGGCGACCGGCGCGATGTCGCCGAAGCCATCGGCGCGAGCCTCGGCGTGACGGAGGTCTACGCGGAACAGACGCCGGCGGACAAGCTCGCGGACATTCAGGCAGCGCAGAAGGGCGCGGTCGTGGCGATGGTCGGCGACGGCATCAACGATGCCCCCGCGCTTGCCGCAGCGGACGTCGGCATTGCGATGGGCGCGCGCGGCGTGGCGGCATCGGCGGAGGCGGCCGACGTCGTGCTGCTTGCCGACCGGCTCGATCGCCTCGTGGATGCGTTGCGCATCGCGCGGTCGTCGCGCCGCATTGCCGTGCAGTGCGTGATGAGCGGCATGGGCCTGTCGGTCGCGGCGATGATCGTGGCGGCGCTCGGCCTGCTGAGGCCGCTGGAAGGCGCGGTGCTGCAGGAACTGATCGACGTCGCCGTCATAGGCAATGCGCTGCGGGCATTGCGAACGGCAACGCGGGCACGCGGCATGAAGGCGCTGCCGCCAGGCGAATCGGGCCGCTTGCGCGCGGCTCACTCGGAAATCGAACCGTTGCTCGACGAACTCAGACGCATAGCCTACCAATTGCCCGAGTTGCCCGGCGCCTCGATAAAGGCGGAACTGGAGAGGATCAACGAGCGCCTGACGCGCGAGCTTCTGCCTCACGAAGAGCGGGACGACCTGCACCTCTATCCGTATCTGGCGAAGCGCCTCGCCGGCGACGATCCGATGGCCGCACTGAGCGGCAGTCATCGCGAGATTTTTCGCCTTGTTTTCCAGTTGCGGCGACTCGCGGCCGATCTCCCGGCTGAAGACAATGACGCGCCGGCGAGGAAGGAGATACAGCGCCTCCTTTTCGCGCTCGATGAAATCGTGCGGGTTCATTGTGCGCAGGAGGACGAACTCTTCGACAGCCTCGAGGAGGACGCTTGATGCGCTGCCGCCCGCGTGCGGAACGACGACTTCATGGGCGAATGCGATGAGCAAGATCCTCGGAATAGCGGCCATCGCGCTGGCGACGGTGTTCGTCGTCGCATTGGCGGCGCTCGGCTATGTGATATGGAAAAACGCGGATTGATTTGGCGGTGAGGCGGCGAGGCGGCGTGGCAGCCGCTCTTGCGCGCAGTGCAGTGTGTTGCACCGACACCGCATATGGCCGTCCACTGAGGCAGATCAATAACACCGCGCTACATTGCGGTATGGTTATTTCGCGTGACGACGATTACAGATGGAGCGCGAGATGAGATTCCGCATGCTGTATGCGGCGTTGCTGCTGACTGTGGCCGCTTGTTCGTCCGACGCGCGCTGGAATCGTTTCAGGGAGACCGAGCCGCGACTCGCAGAAGCAAGAGAGCTGGCGTCGGTCGAATGCACGGGTCGCGAAGAATGCACGGCGCGCTGGGAGCGCACGCGGCAGTATGTGGCGCGTTATTCGGCCACGCGCATCCGTCGCGCGGACGCGGCCAGCATCGAGACAGGGCGTCCGCTCGAAGCAGGCGTCGTTTATCTTTGGGCCACGCGCACGCCGGCGGCCGGCAATGGCTTCGACGGCGACCGGGCGCGCATCAGCCTGAGGGGCATGTGCCGCGGCATGTACGGCATGGACGGCGGCCCGGGCTGGCTGTATTCGAGCTGCGCGAGCCAGATTCGCAGCATCGAGATGAACTTCAGAGCTTATGTCGTCGAACCGGGTTCGCGCTTGCCCGACGACGCAGCATGACAGCGCGCTGCTTGATGTGAGTCAACCGCGTCCGGCGCGAATCCAGGACGATGGTCTAATCGCCACGATCTGAACCATCAGAAAGGGTGTTCACCGGCGCGCCGGCACTTGCAGAGAGAGGGGAGAACAAAGCCATGGGCCTCGGATTGCAGATTGCGTATCTCGGATTCGCGGGGTCCAACGACGCGGAACGCGAGGCGGGCGTGGAACTCGTGCGGCTGGAACGGCTCGCGAAGGACATCGCCAATTGCCATCTGACGGTCGAGGCTTACCGCGATCCATCCGGACAGCGCGTTTTCGATGCGCGCCTCGATCTCATCACGCGCGAGTTCGACCTCCTGCCCGTCGCAAGCAGTACCGACGCGGACCTGAGCATCGCGATTCACCACGCGTTCGACAATGCCGTGGGCCTGCTGAAGCAACGGTTCATGTCGTCGCCGGCGCGTTGAGGACGGGTGGCGTTTCTACGTTGCGCTGAAGCCCAAGCCGGCCGATCGCGCACAGTCCTCTTCGTCGGAGAAGAGTTCGTGCTCGGGGACCGTCGTCTCGCAGTCGATGCACTGGATATGCCAATGTCCGGATAGCTTCGCGGGCGTTGCTCTGCTGCCGCGCGATGCGAGATAGTCGGCGTGGCCTTGCTGCATCGGCTCCGGTACGCTGGTCGCTTTGGGCAGGGCAGCGAGCACCAGTCCGTGCAGCAAGACGAGCGGCACGAAGGTGCCCGAATCGCGCAGCAGCGTGCCTTCGGGCGCGGATTCCCACGTTCCCCATGCCGGCAACTCGACGCGTTCGTGCGCTTCGCGCGACCAGCGGCCGCGTTCGCGGTCGATCCACAGCACTGCAAACGCCGATTGCGCGGCGTGATCGAAACCATCGAGCTTGATCGTGATACGCATGTCGCTCTCCATGGAGGACGTCTAGTGGCGCAACACCCATTGCACGAGCGTATGCGCGTCTTCCGCCGAAATCGACCCGCCGCGCTCGGGCGGCGAAGGCATCGCCATGTCGCCCCAGTGTGCGCGCCCGCCCACGCGCAACTTGTGTTCGAGCATCGCCTGCGCTTTCGGATCGTCGCGATAGCGCTCGGCGATCTGCTGGAACGAGGGCGCGAGGAAAGGCGAATCGTTGGTATGACAGAACATGCAGTGGTGCTGATCGACGAGCGCGTTGACTTCCGTCTGCGCCAGCGCGGGCGCGGCGCTCAAGAGCACGCCCGCGACGATGCCGATGAGGAGCGCATGACGGGCGCGGACGGCTCGGTCGGCGCGCGGGTCGGCGCGAGGTTCGGCGCGAGGTTCGGCGCAGTAAGTGAGCATGGCGGCGCAAGGGTTCCGGGTGAAGACACATGACGATGATGCGGCCGCACGGCACGAGCCTCTTGATCTGCATCAAGCGGCATGGCCACGGGCAAGCGAACAATCATAGGTATGTCGCGATCGAAGGGCGGCGAGCCGGCGCCGCTTGACTCATCCCGTGCGAGGCACATCACCATGAACATCACGTTTTCGCAGAGCGCGCCCATCTATGCAGGCGATGAACCCGCTCTCACCTTCTATGCCTATGTCGACGGCGCGCGTATCCCCTGCACCATCTCGGCAGAGGCGCTGGAAGATCATTTCGGCGCGGCTTCGTCGCGGGAAGAAGACTTGCGGCACGCGTTCGAACTGGGCCGCGTCGCGATAGAAGGCGCCGCCGAGCAATTGCTGACCAGCGTGGGACGAATGCCGGTCATGCTGCGCAGCGGCTATTTTCGTTTCGACGACGGCGGCGCGGCGCGGGTACAGCGGCATCGAGCACGGCGACTGCCGGACGATGCACCCGCCGCCCACACAGGAAGCGTCTATCAACGAAGCGATACGCACGGAGCCGAATGATGCGTGCAATGCTCTACGACGGCGCCGCCCCGCAACTGCGCGCCGCCGACATCGACGATCCTGTCGCCGGTCCGGGGCAACTGCTCGTGGATGTCGTCGCGTGCGGCGTGTGCCGGACGGACTTGCATGTCGTGGACGGCGAACTGGCGCATCCGAAACGGCCGGTCGTTCCGGGGCACGAAGTCGTCGGCCGCGTTGCCGCGATCGGCGCGGGCGTGGACGGCTTCGTCGTGGGCGACCGCGTGGGCGTGCCGTGGCTCGGCCACACGTGCGGCCACTGCGCCTATTGCGCGACGCGCCGCGAGAATCTGTGCGACAGCCCCGGCTTCACCGGCTATACGCTGGATGGGGGCTACGCGGAGCGAATGGTCGCGGATAGCCGGTTCTGCCTGCATCTGCCGTCGCGCTACGGCGACGTCGAAGCCGCGCCGCTCCTGTGCGCGGGACTCATCGGCTACCGGACGCTCAAGATGGCGGGCGATGCGAGGCGCATCGGCATCTACGGCTTCGGCGCGGCGGCGCATATCGTCGCGCAGATCGCCCGGCACGAGGGCCGCACCGTCTATGCGTTCACGCGCGCGCAAGACAGCGCCGCTCAAGCCCTTGCGCTGCAACTGGGCGCGGCGTGGGCCGGAAGCAGCGACGAGCGGCCGCCCGAAGAACTCGACGCCGCGCTCGTCTTCGCGCCATCCGGCGCGCTCGTGCCTGCGGCGCTCGCGGCGCTGGCGAAGGGCGGCGTCGTCGTGTGCGGCGGCATCCATATGAGCGACATTCCCGCGTTCCCGTATGCGCTGTTGTGGGGCGAGCGGCGCATCGTGTCGGTGGCGAACCTGACGCGCGCCGATGGTCAGGAATTCATGCAGCGCGCGGCGTCCATCCCGCTCCATCTGCAAACGACCGTCTATCCGCTCGCCGACGCGAACCGCGCGCTTTCCGATCTTCGCGAAGGACGCATGGTCGGCGCCGCGGTGCTGCGCATCGCGGCGTGAGTGCATTCGTTCACACGCTTTCCAGCTCCGCCTGATCGAGAATGCGCACGTCCTTGCCGCGCGCATCGACCACGCCGGCTTTCTGGAGCTTCGAGAACATGCGGCTCACGGTTTCCAGCTTGAGCCCGAGATAACTGCCGATCTCTTCGCGCGTCATGCGCAACACGAACTGCGCCGGCGAATAACCGCGCGCCTTCATGCGCGTCGAGATGTTCAGCAGAAAAGCGGCGACGCGCTGTTCGGCCGTCATCGTGCCGAGCAACATCATCAGGCTCGATTCGCGCACGATCTCGCTGCTCATCAGCCGGTGCACGTGATGCTGGATCGCCTTAACTTCGCGGCAAAGCACCTCGAGCAGATCGAACGGAATGATGCACACGACGCTGTCTTCGAGCGCGATCGCATCGCAGTTGTGGTGGTCCGAGCTGACGCCGTCGAGCCCGAGCGCGTCGCCAGCGAGGTAGAAGCCCGTGAGCTGCTCTTGTCCTTCGCGGTGCAGCACCACGGTCTTGAAGCAGCCGCTGCGCACCGCATAGAGGCTCTGGAACGCGTCGCCGCAACGGTAGAGGGTCTCGCCGCGCCGCACGGTGCGCGTCGAGCAGATGATGGCATCGAGCCGCGCGGATTCATCCGGCGTGAGCCCGCTCGGCATGCAGACGCGCTGCATCGAGCAGGTCGAACAGCGTACGGACTTGTGCTTGATGTCGCAGTCGGCGCGATCGGCGCTATTGGCGGAACGGGTGGAATCGGTTGAATGGGCGATCTGAAACACGCGGCGCGATGCCGGTGCCGATGCGGGTGACGTAGCCGTTCTGCCATCGCTTACCGGAAACATGATGCCTCCTGTCGAACTCGATTCGCGCACGCGTGCCAGCTTCGATCGCAAGGCCCGACAGCCTCGATGCGCAACGGTTGGTTGATGCATCGAATTATTTACCGCGCCATCTCAAAAATATATCGGCGCGCGTGGAAAGTTCGGTAGGCGTTTCCGAAGCGGTGTAGGGAAATCCTGACAAGCCTGCGCTCAAACGTCGCGGCCGGCGTCGCTATGGCCGCTGTTGTCGCTGCCGTCGCTGTCGTCGGTATCGTCGTCCAGGAGCTTGTGCCGCACGGCATAACGCACGAGTGCGGCCTCGTGCGGCAGGTGCATCTTTTCGAGGATGCGCGCTTTATACGTGCTGACCGTCTTCGCGCTCACGTACAGCGCGTCGCCGATCTCGTTGATGGATTCGCCCGCGCACAGCCGCCGGAACACGTCGAACTCGCGGTCGGACAGGCGCTGATGCGGAAGCGCGTCGGCGGGTTCGGCGAGGCTTTGCGCCATGCGCTCGGCCATGGCGAGGCTGACATATGCGCCGCCCGCCGCGACCTTCGCGAGCGCCGCAACCAGTTCCGCGCTCGCGCTTTCCTTGGTCAGATAGCCCGACGCCCCGGCCTTGAACGCACGCGCCGCGTATTGCTGTTCGGCGTGCATCGTGAGGACGAGAATGCGCAGCGCGGGGCGTTCTTCCTTGATCTGCTTCAACAGGTCCAGCCCGTGACGGCCGGGCATCGACAGGTCGAGCACGAGCACGTTGGCGTCGGTCGCGCGCGCAAGCTGGAGCGTGCTCGCGCCATCGCTCGCCTCGCCCGCGACTTCGAATCCGTGCGCGTTGTCGAGGATATGGCGCAGGCCTTCCCGCACCATCGCATGGTCGTCCGCAATCAGCACCTTGATCGTCATGGTTGCGATTCCTGTTCGCTCACGGCAGCAAGCGGCAGCCGGACGGTCAGCGCGAAGCCGTCGTCCGGGTTCGATTCGATCAGTACCGTGCCGCCCAGCGCGTTCGCGCGCTCGCGCACGCCGAGCAGGCCGAACGACTTGCCGTTCGCGCCGGGCAACGCGGGCGCGCCGACGCCGTCGTCCTCGACACGCAGCACGCAATGGGCGTCGTGCGCGCCGAGCGTGAGCTTCACGCGGCTTGCGCGCGCATGCAGCGCGACGTTGTCGAGCGCCTCCTCAATGATACGGAAAACGGCGGTCGCTGCGTTCGTATTGAAGGCGATCTCGCCCGTGCCGAACTCGCATTCCACGTCGATGCCCTGCCGTTGCGTGAAGTCGTCGACGAGCCAGTCGATGGCGGCGGCGAGTCCCAGATCGTCGAGCATGACGGGCCGCTGATGAGCGGCGATGCGCCGCAACGAAGCGATGTTGCCGTCGATCGCCCGGCGCATGCGCGCGAGCTGGCCGGCCACGTCGTCGCGCGGCGCGGCGCTGGCGTTGAGCCGCGCTTCGAGCGCGGCGACGTCCATCTTCAGCGCGCTCAGTGTTTGTCCGACATCGTCGTGCAATTCGCGCGCAATGCGCGTCCTTTCCTTTTCGCGCTCGTGCTGAAGATTGGCCGACAGCGCGCGCAGTTCCTCGCGCGAACGTTGCAGTTCCGCCTCGGCCTCAACGCGCTGGGTCACGTCGCGCAGAATGACCGTGAAGAGCTTGCCGTCGATATCGTCGATCTGGGAGATGGATGCCTCGACGGGAAACTCCTCGCCGTCCGCCCGCAGGCCGTACAGCACGCGCTGCGCGCCCATCTGACGGTCGGACACGCCCGTCTGTCCGAAACGCCGGACCTGTTCCTCGTGGGCCGTGCGGTATCGCTCGGGGATGAAGCGCGACAGCGACGCGCCGATGGCCTCGCTCGCCGGGCAGCGGAACACGCGCTCGGCCATTGGATTGAAGAGCACGATGCGCTGCTGCGCATCGACGGTGATGATGGCTTCGGTCGTCGCGCGAATGATGCCGTCGAGCCGCGCCTGGGGCAGTGTGGCCGACGCGGGCGCGACGCCGTGCATGCGGCGTCGCATGAGGAAGACGAGGTAGACGAGGCAGGCGAGCAGCACGGCGCTCGCCAGTCCGCTCGCGATGAGCAATACCGCGACGCGCGGCGTAAGCGCGGAAGCGTTCAGCGTGCTTCGAACGAGGGCCCACCATGCCGCAAAGAGTATCGCGCCGGCGAGCACGGCGGTCGCGAACCCGGCGCGCGGCGCGACGACCCGGCCTGCCGAAGCGGCCGATGCCGTGACGGAATCCGGGCCATCGTTGTTGGTCATATCGGCCTGATGCGAAAGTCCGCGCGGTCGCGCTATTTCAGCCTGACCGGGCGGTTCCAGTAAGCGCGTGGTGAATGCATTATCGCCGATCCCTTGCCGACGCACGCGCAGGCTTTCGCCGTCTCAATCGCTGGCGGCGGCCGCCTCGCGTCTCGCGAGTTCCTCGGCATCGCGCCCGGGCACGAGCATCACGGGCCAGCGCGAGAGCCGAACGAAGCGTTCCGCCACGCTGCCGAGCACGAGGCGCCGCCAGCCGCGACGGCCGTGCGTGCCCATCACCACGAGATCGGCGCCGAAATCTTCCGCGCAGTGACAGATGCGCTGGGCGATGTCGTCGCCCGTCAACTGCACTTCGCCGATGAACGGCGTCCCCTTTACGCCTTCGCGGTCCATGCGCTTCGCGGCCTCGGACGTCAGGCGCCGGCCTTCTTCCATCATGGCCTCGCGCATGTCGGGATAAAACATGGCGGCCGCGTCATAGGCGACCGGCTGCAAGTCCACGACGAATAGCGGCCGCAGTTCGGCGTGATTGTCCCGCGCGATCTTCAAGGCTTCGTCGAACGCGTGCGCGGACGTGGGACTGCCGTCGATGGGTGCAAGAATGCGGGTGTACATGGCGGCCTCGTGGCGTCGAAATGACGATTCGTTCCTTGCGCCGACTCTACCGGTCGCGGCTCACCGGCCCTTGATGCAGATCAAGCCGGCGCAAGGCCGCTTTCGGGACGCCATACCCTTGACCTGGCGCAAACGCGCCCAAAAGCGCGGCGCATAGAGTGAAAAGCGTCCAAGGGAGAACGAACATGACGCTCAAAGCAAGAGTGGAAGCCGCGCAGTGGGTCGTCACCTGCCAGACTGAGGAGACGCCGCGAGGCTTCATGTGCTCGATCGGCCTCGAACATCCGAACGTGGAGGGCGGGCGTTTCGCTCACCGCTTCAAACACGCATCGACGTACGTCAGCGAGAGCGATGCGATGCTCGCCGGACTGCGAGAAGGGTTGATGTGGATCGGGCTCAAGACGTCGAAGACGATTGCGGTGTAGGTGCGGCGGCGCTTGGCGAAAGCCGTCCTTGCGTGGCACCGGTCACGATCACGCGCACGAAAGCGCCCGATACCGGCATGGCGGCGCTTCCGTCCAAACGAGCGCGGCCGCCTCGGCACTTTCACGATCCGGCACGGCAAGCGCACGACCCGGCCGCGAGGCAAGCACGCAGTGTCGAGCGGGAAACGCACGACCTTCAGTGCGAACGACGCGAGCCTTCCGGCTGATCCGGTTCGATGGCCTTCAGCGCATTGCTCGCGGCATCCCGATCCCCCTTGCGATTGATTCGCGCATTCGCGAGTTCTTCCTTGTAGCGTGCCTTCGCCTCGGCGTGCGCGGCGCGCCGCTCGCGCGCGGCGGCCTGTTTTCTTGCGCGGTATTCGGCATCGGCTTGCGCGGCGGCATTGCGCTTCACGACCAGCGGGTCCGGATTCACAGGCGCGACGATGCGTTGTTCGCTCATGCTGCCGGGCGCTTCGGGCTGCGCTGCGGCCGCAACCGCGCACGCGGCGAATGCGCTCACGACCCAAAGCGTGCCTGTGCGGAAAGTCATCGCCGTCTCCATGGAATAACGCGTCTAACGGGTATGCCGTGACTGTGCCCGCGGTCATCCCAGGCGAGTTGATGCAGGTCAACACGCCGGAGTTGACCCACATCAAGCGGCGTTTTCGCGTTGCCATTACCGTGAACGCACTCTATCGGACGGACGAAGCGGCGAAGCCATGAAGCGAATCGCGCTCGCGGCACTGGCTGGACTCATGGCATGGGTCGTGGCGGGATGCACGATGGCGCCCGTCAACCCGAATCCGCATGCCGACGATCCCTTGGTGCCGGCCGCTGTGGATCTGCCGCGCTACATGGGCCGCTGGTACGTCATCGCTAGCATGCCGATGCTGAACGAGCGGGACTATGTCGGCAGTTACGCGGTCTGGACCCTGCGCGCCGACGGGCACATCGAAGACGTCGTCGTGGGCCGCAAGCATGGCTTCGATCAGCCGGAAATCCGCAGCGCGTTCATGGCCACGCCTGAACGCGGGGCGCGAAATTCGGTCTGGAAGGTTCGCCCGCTGTGGCCTTTCGAAGTGGTGGTGCTGACCGTTTATGTCGACCCCGACTACGAGTACACCGTGCGCGCGACGCCGGACAAGGATTCCGGCTGGATTCTTTCCCGGCATCCGCACGTGAGCGAGGACGTCTACCGTTCCTTGCTGACGAAACTCGACGCAATGGGTTTCGACACGACGCGCTTCAGGCGAGTCCCGCAGTTTCCCGGCCAGATCGGCCAACCGGGCTTCTACGCTCCGCGCTAGCCGGCACGCCGGGCGCTCACGTCGGCGTAGGCCTTTCCCTACATGACTACCCGCACGCCGACAGCACATTCCGCCGCCCCTGATGGGGTTCTCCTGCCGCATCGACGATACTGGAATCGCACCGGGTGCGCACGCAACGCCGGCGCCGTCGGGAAAGGAGAGTCATCATGGCCAGCCAGCGTTTTCTGTCCAGACAGGACATCTTCGACAGGGCAGTGGATCATCTCTTCGCTCAGCGCAGCGCGGCGTTGCTGCCACGCGGCGGCGCGGCCTATCGCGGCGGGTGCGGCGGCTGTCCGATCGGGAGCTTCATTCGTCCGGCGGACTACGCGAGCGTGATGGAGGGCGTGCCCGTGCGCTTTCTCGATCCGCGCGTCGAAGGCCGGCCTCCGTACATGGACCTCGGCGTGCGCGCGCTGCGCCGGGCGTTGCTGCGCGCCCATATCGACGTCGACGATGCGTGTACCGTCGCGCTGCTGAGTTGCCTGCAGAACGTGCACGATGTGTTCGGCGTGTGGGAGTGGGCGGACAGGCTCGCATCCATCGCGCGACAGTTCGGCCTGACGTGCGCGGTGCTCGAACGGGCCGCTTGATGTGAATCAAGGGCGGCGGCCCGCCGCGTGCGACGCTGGGCGTCCGTCCCTACGACACCCCGGCACGCGATGAAGATTCCCGACCTCCCGCATTCGCTCGGCTTGCTCAGACACCCGGCGCAAGGGCCGCACGGAGCATCGGGCGCGGCGGGCAATGCCGCCTCATCGGCGCGGCTGAGGGCGCTATCGCAGCTCGATGCGAACGCAGCGATCGCCGAGCTATCGAGCGCGGCGGCCGGCCTCGAAGCAGACGAAGCCGAAAGAAGACTGCGCAGATACGGGCGCAACGACGTCGCGCACGTCGAGCGGCAAAACCTCGTCGGCGAGTTGCTGAGCCGGTCAGTCAACCCGCTCAACGCGCTGCTTTTGTCGCTGGCTGCGGTGTCGTTCTACCTCGGCGAACAGCGCGCTGCCGCGATGATCGTCACGATGGTCGTGCTGAGCGTCGGGCTCGGCTTCGTGCAGGAGCACCGCTCCGGCAAGGCGGCGGACGCACTGCGGCGCATGGTGCGCACGACTGCCACGGTGCGCCGAGGCGGCGCTCGCGAGCACCTCGAAGTGCCGATGGAAGAAGTCGTGCCGGGCGACATCGTGCTGCTTTCCGCCGGGGACATGGTGCCTGCCGACGTGAGACTCGTTTCCGCGAAGGATCTCTTCCTCAACCAGTCGTCGCTGACCGGCGAAGCCATGCCGGTCGAGAAATTCGCGCATGCCGTCGACGACAGCCCCGACAGCGCCTTCGACCTCCAAAACATCTGTTTCGCGGGCACGTCGGTGTTGAGCGGCGTCGGCTGCGGCGTGGTTGCGTTGACGGGGCCGCGCACGACCTTTGGCCACGTCGCGGGAATGATGGCCGCGCGGCGCGCGCCGACGAGCTTCGACCGGGGCATCACGCGTTTCACATGGATGATGATCGCGCTGATTGCGGTGATGGTTCCGCTCGTGTTCGTCATCAACGGGCTGACGAAAGGCGACTGGTTCGAGGCCCTGCTCTTCGCGGTCGCGGTCGCGGTCGGGCTGACACCCGAGATGCTGCCGATGATCGTGACGGTCAACCTGGCAAAGGGCGCAATCGAGATGGCGAAGAAGCGCGTCATCGTCAAGCGTCTCGATTCCATCCAGAATTTCGGCGCTATGGACGTGCTCTGCACCGACAAGACCGGCACGCTGACGCAGGACCGCATCATTCTGAAGCGTCATCTGGATGTGCGCGGCGACGAGTCCACGCGCGTGCTCGAATATGCGTATCTGAACAGCCTGCATCAGTCGGGCCTGAAGAATCTGCTCGACGTTGCGGTGCTTTCGCACGTGGAGATGGAAGAGCGCATCGGCACTGCAGGCGCGTACCACAAGATCGATGAAGTCCCGTTCGATTTCGAGCGGCGGCGCATGTCGGTGGTGTTGTCGGATGAAACGGGCCAGCGTCTGCTCATCTGCAAAGGCGCGGTGGAGGAGGTGTTCTCCGTCTGCACCCGCTATGCGACCGATGAAGGCGAGGGTCCGCTCGATGCCACGCACTTCGCCGATGCCAAGCGAACGACAGCGCGACTGAATGCCGACGGCTTCCGCGTGGTGGCGGTCGCGTGCAAGACCTTGCCGCAAGAGTCGCGGGCGTACACGGCGGCAGACGAGCGCGACCTGACGCTCGCGGGCTACATCGCGTTTCTCGACCCGCCCAAGGAAACCTGCGCCCCCGCGCTGGCCGCGCTTGCCGCAAGCGGCGTTCGCGTCAAGATCCTCACGGGCGACAACGATATCGTCACGCGCAAGGTCTGCCACGAAGTGGGGCTGTCGGTCGGTCGCATCGTGATCGGCAAGGAGCTGGAGTCGATGGCGCCTGAACGGCTGGAGGACGTGGCCGAAAGCGCGAGTGTCTTCGCGAAGGTATCACCCGCGCAGAAGGCCGCGATCATCGAAGCGCTGCGGCGGCGCGGCCATGTCGTCGGCTTTCTGGGCGACGGCATCAACGACGGTCCCGCTCTGCACGCGGCGGACGTGGGCGTGTCGGTGGACAGCGCCGTCGATATCGCGAAGGAATCCGCCGATATCATCCTGCTCGAGAAGAGCCTCGGCGTGCTCAACGAAGGCGTGCTCGAAGGCAGAAAGGTATTCGGCAACATCACGAAGTACATCAAGATGGGCGCGAGTTCCAACTTCGGCAACATGTTCAGCGTGCTCGGTGCAAGCGTGATTCTGCCGTTTCTGCCCATGGCGCCGATTCAGGTGCTGACCAACAATCTGCTATACGACTTCTCGCAAACGGCCATTCCAACAGACAAAGTCGACGACGAGTTCCTCGCAATGCCGCGGCGCTGGGACATCGGCGCGATATTCAGGTTCGTGCTGCTGATGGGCCCGGTCAGTTCCGTGTTCGACTACGTCACTTACTTCACGATGCTGCGCTTCTTTCACGCAGGGAATAACCCGGCGCTCTTTCAGACGGGCTGGTTCGTGGAGTCGTTGCTGAGTCAGACGCTCATCATTCATATCATACGGACGTCTAAGGTTCCGTTCGTGCAAAGCCGCGCGAGCGTTGCGCTAATCGCAACGAGTCTCGCGATTGCCGCAATCGGCGTGGCCCTGCCTCATACGTCGTTGGGTACGTTGCTCGGCTTCGTGCCGCTGCCGGACGCGTACTGGCCCGCGCTTTTCGCGGTTCTCGCGGCCTATGCGTTGCTGGCCCAGTGCGTGAAAAGCACATTCGTAAGAAGGTTCGGCTTGAGTTGACACGCGGTGCGATTCATCGCCGCCGCTTCAGCCGAGTCCGTTCAGCGGAAGATCGACGCTGATGCGAAAGCCCTCGCCCGGGCTGCTTTGAAACGCGATGACGCCGCCGAGTTGCCGCACGCGCTCGCCCATGCCGAGCAAACCGAAGGCGTTGGCAGCGCGCGGCCCGGCGAGATTCGCCCCGCGGCCGTCGTCCTGAATCGTCAACGTGTAGCGGTCTTTCGCGCACCGTATCGCAATGCGCACCTTGCTCGCGTCGGCATGCCGAACCACGTTGGTCAACGCTTCCTGCACCAGACGAAAGACGGACATGGACGCGTCCGGTCCGAAGCCGACTTCGTCGCCCGAGATGTCGAGCGTGACGGCAAGACCATAGCGGCGGCGGAAGTCGCTGACGAGCCATTCGATGGCAGCGAAGAGACCGAGGTCGTCGAGCACCGGCGGGCGCAGACCGGCTGCGATGCGCCGCACGGAAGCAATGACGGTGTCGATCTGGGCCTGTATGCCCTGCGTGTCGCGAAGCGAATGGCGGGCGAATCCCGCGCCGACGCGCTCGGCATCGAGCGCCGCGATCTGCATTTTGAGCGACGCGAGTTGTTGGCCGAGATCGTCGTGCAGTTCTCGCGCAATGGATGTCCGCTCATCTTCGAGCGCAGCCTGAACGTGCGCGGAGAGATCGCGCGCATGCTGAAGCTCGGCGAGCCGCAAGCGGTCCGTCATGTCGCGCGTGACTTTCGCGAAGCCGATCAACTCGCCTTTCGCGTCGCGCAATGCGGTGACGACGACGTTGGCCCAGAAGCGCGATCCGTCTTTGCGAACGCGCCAGCCTTCGTCTTCGACGCGTCCGGCTCGCGCTGCGGTGTCCAGTTCCTTTTGCGGCTTGCGCGCGGCGATATCCTCGGGCGGGTAGAAGGCGGAAAAGTGACGGCCTATGATTTCGTGCGCCTCATAGCCCTTGATGCGACGTGCGCCGTTGTTCCAGGTGCCCACGTTGCCCTGCGCGTCGAGCAGGAAGATTGCGTAATCTTCGACGGACTCCACCAGAAGGCGAAAGTGCGCGTCCGGCGTGAAAGCAGAAGTGACCGCTCCGTCGCCCGGCGGCGCGCGGTCCGCTGGCGGGGACGAATCGCAAGAGCTGCGCATCTGGGTTCTCCGGTGGCAGGCTGCTTGATTTACCGGTTCCCAGTTTAGACCGAGGCAATTTGTTCGTCACGTCCTCGTGCGGAGGTTCCCTTCACGACGAGACGACATCGGACAGCGCGCGCCGCGGCGTATGCGCACAGCGCGGACCGCGACCGATGCGCAGCAGCAGTTGCGGCAGCGCGCTCATGCCGGCCTCCTTGCGCACGGCGTCGCGCAGAGACTCTGTTTCAATCGGCTGATTCAGATACGACGCCGTCAGCCCGAACGACACCGCGGTGAGCAGCACGCGCTCCAGCGCCTGCCCCGAGGCGAGCCACGCGGATGGGTCGTCCTGCCCGGTGCCGATGCAAAGGAACATCGGCGAATGCGCGGCGAGCTGACGATGCACGGCCGCCGCGCCGCTGCCGAGATCGAACGTTCGGATCGCCGACGCGGTGATCGGCGTCGCGAAGTCCAGCAGCGCGCTGACGCCCGCCGAATAGCGAGGCATGCCGTCGCCGCGCCGGCTCGAATGAATCCAGCTTGCGAGTTCGCGCCGGAAGCGAGGATCGCGAAATTGCAGATGGTCGGCTTGCCCGACCAGTTCCGCGATGCGCTCGCGTGCCGGCGCCGATGCGATGGCGGCCGCATCGACGCCTTCGTCGAGCGCGGCCTGCACGAGCGCGTCTTGCGTGTCCGCCGGAATCGGGCTTGCGTCGAACGCCTCGCGGGTCGTCACGCGCCGCGTCATGGTGTCGAACAGCGCGGCCAGCGCGCCGTCGTGCGCCCCTTCGCGGGATACACGGACGTGCGCGAGCACGTCCGGGTCGAAGTGGTCCGGGCACAGCGTGATCGCGTAGCGCAGCCCGAAATGCTGGATGGCGACGCGCAGATTGAAGAGCGCCGCTCCGCAGCCGATGATGAGCTCGCGGTCGAACGGATCGACCACAGGCAGCGAGCGCGTGCGGTCGGCATAGAGCAGCACATTCGCGCCGTCCACGACAAAACGCCACGGCTGCGCGTTGTGATTCGATGGCGCGAGCACCGCGTAGCGAAGCGCGAAGTGCAGTTTCGCGGCGTCGCCGGCGAGCGGCGAGAGGGACGCCTCATCGATATCCCAGGCGTCGGTCGCAATGGTCGGATGCATGGCTTCGTCCTCAGGCTGATGCGCTTCGATGCGTCATCCTTGCAGACGTCCCGATATGGCGGTTGACATGGATCAACGGCGTCCGGTCCGACCGCATGAACGCGGCCAAGCGAACCGCGCTGTCGATTGATGCAGGTCAATGGCGCCGGACAGGCGCGACGTAGACTGAGGTCATGCTCCTGCATCGACGATGCGGGGTCCTAACGGTGTGCCGTATCGGAAACTGCTCGGGCCGGCTACCTTTCTTTCCTCGTTCTCAAGGAGATAACCGTGAGCAACGTGACGCGTTTCGATCCCTTTTCGATGGAACCCGTATCGGAGATGTTTCAGGGCCTGTTTCGGCCGCTACGCGGCCTTTCGCTCGACGATACGCCGTTGAGCCACGTGAAGCTCGACGTCAGCGAAACCGACGCGGCCTATCAGGTGAAGGCCGAACTGCCCGGCGTCGACAAGAAGGATATCGATGTGAAGATCGACCGGAACACCGTTTCGATCCATGCAAGGAGCGAGCGCAACAAGGAACAGAAGGACGGCGAGCGCGTGATCCGCCGGGAACGCTATTCGGGCGAGATGAGCCGCTCGTTCTCGCTGGGTAGCGAGATCGACGATGCCGCCGCCACCGCGCAATATCAGGACGGCGTGCTGACCCTCACTCTGCCGAAGAAGGCGCCCGCCGATCAGAAGCGCCTGCAGATCAACTGACCGAGAGCGACGAGGTACGCCCCATGAAAGAGGACTGGAAGCTGAAGCAGGACGTGGAAGAAGAGCTGGAATGGACGCCTGAAGTCGTCGCGGCGCGCATCGGCGTGGAGGTATCGGGCGGCATCGTCACGTTGTCCGGGCATCCGCAGAGCTACGCCGAGAAGCTCGCGGCCGAGAAGGCCGTGCGCCGTGTGGCGGGCGTGCGCGCAGTGGTGGTCGAGATGGACGTGCGCCTGCCGCATCACGAGGTGCGCTATGACTCCGACATCGCGAACGCCGCGGACACCGTGCTGCGCTGGACCGTCGGGCTGCCCGAAGGCGCGGTCAACGTGCAGGTCGAGAAGGGCCATGTCACGCTGCGCGGCGATGTCGAGTGGGCGTACCAGAGCCACAAGGCCGTGCGCGCGATCGCGCATCTGCGCGGTGTCACGGGCGTGACCGACCTGATTCGCGTGCGATCCGATTTCGCGGTCGAAGACATCGGCAAGCAGATCGCGCGTGCATTAACGCGCCACGCCGAGCGCGAAGCCAGACACATTGCGATCAAGGTCGAGGACGGTACCGTCACGCTCTCGGGCAAAGTCGGCAGTGCCACGGAGCGAAACGCGGCACGCGGCGCGGCCTGGGCGACGCGCGGTGTCACCGCGGTCATCGACAACCTGGAGTTCGGCTGATCCGCGCTCGTTGCCGATCACAGACCCACACGCGCGAGCGACGCATTCAACCGCTCGCCCCGCCATTCGAAAGTAACGGAGTCCAAGATGCAAGCACGCGACATAATGACCTCTACCGTCATCACGGTGAAACCCGAAACCACGGTGCACGAACTGGCGCAGCTGCTCGTGCAGCATCGAATCAGCGCCGCTCCCGTCGTCGACGACGACCAGCATGTCATCGGCATGGTAAGCGAGGGCGATCTCCTTCATCGCAGCGAGAACGATACGGAAAGAAAGCCGGGACGGCAGTCGTGGTGGCTCAGAATGATCGGCTCGGACGGAGCGGCGGATTACGTAAAGGCGAACGCTCGCACGGTCGGCGAAATCATGAGCCGGGAGCCGATATGCATCCATGAGGAGAACGAACTGTCGGAGATCGCCTCCGTGCTCGAAAGTCATCACATCAAGCGCGTGCCCGTATTGCGCGGCGGCCGGCTCGCGGGCATCGTCAGCCGGTCGAATCTGGTGCAGGCGATCGCTTCGGCCGCCGTCGCGGAGGCCGCGGCGCCCGCGTCGGCGAGCGACAAGGAAATCCGCGCGATGCTGATGGGCGAACTGGCGGGACGCGGCTGGGCGTTTCCCGGCCGCAATATCGTCGTGCGCGACGGCGTGGTGCACCTGTGGGGCACCGTCTGGTCGAGCGATCAGCTCGATGCCATGCGCATCGCAGCCGAACGCACGCCGGGCGTGAAGCAGGTGGAGGACCACACCATCCCTTATCCGATCATGCCGGGCATCTGAGCATGGCGGGGCGCGGCGCTCGATGGAGCCTCACGGCGGCTCCCGGCGCCGCGCGAGCCGCCCGAAGTGGAGCATTGCAATGATTGAAGCATTGACACTCGACGCGCCCGTGCGCTTCGCACCCGACCGGATCGAATTCGTCGGCAGCATCGGTGGAAGACCGCAGCGCTTCGCTGTCGATGCCGATGTCTTCAAAGAGCTATTGCAGGTCACGCATATCGGGCCGGCCAGCATGAAGAGTCTCTTCTGCGCGGACCCGGCGCACTTCCTGTACGTGGCGGCACGCAAGCTCGCTCAACAGGGGCCGAGCAAGAGCCCGATTCACCTCACGCTCGCGGACTTGCTTCATTGAGTCGGATGAGCATCGCGCTCATTGGCTCCTCATTGGCTGCTCATTGGCTCCTCATTGGCTCAGTACCCACTGCACGAGCTTTCCTGCATCGTCGCGCGACAGCGGCCCGCCGCCGCGCTGCATGGCCGAAGGCATCGCGCTCTCGCCCCAGTGAGCCTTACCACCCGCGCGCAGCTTCGCCGCCAGCATGTCGCTCGCGCCCGGTACATCGCGATAACGGTCGGCGATCTGCTGAAACGACGGCGCTCGATACGGCGTATCCACCTTGTGGCAGAACATGCAGCGTTGCTGGTCGATCAGCGCGGTCGGCTCCGGCGTAGTGAACGCGAGGCAGTGCGCGGATGCGCCGAGCGAGACGACTCCGGCAACCAAAGACCTGACGTGCGCTCGGTTCGGCATCGCGATCACCCGTCCTGGCGCGTGTCGCCCACGGCCGGCACCGCGTTCGCAATCAGTCGGTAGAGACTGTCGAGCGTCTCCCCTTCGAAGGTCGCATCGCCGAAAGGATCGAAGCGCTCTTCGAACGCGGCATCGATCCGCGCCCAGTCGCTCTCGGTCAACAGGCGCTCGGCTGCGGGGAGGATCAGGCTTTCCTCGACGCGCCTGTGATTCGACGCGAACGCGACATACTCCTCCATCAGCGTTTGCAGGTTCAGCCGTACGGCGTCCCCTTTCAACTCATAGCGCGTCAATGCATGCTCCAGGTTGCGCAATCGCACTGCGCCTTCGATGTGCTCGCACTCGAGTTCGTCGAGCACATCGTCGAGATCGTCGGTGCGCTTACGCAGCGCCGCGAACAGATAACGGTCCTCCAATGGATGGTGGATCTGCTCCGGATACTCGCGTATGTAGTAGAGCATGGCGCGCAGCACGATAGGATCGGGCGGAGACGCGCCGTCGCGAAACGCCGTGACGAGTTCGAGCATCGCCCTCGTGATGGCGGCGAGACGCGCGTGGTCGAGCCGGATGATACGCAGCGCAGCGCGGTCGCTTGCCGGATTCATACGAACTCCTGAGGAATGCAATCGGGGTCGGTGTCATCGACGCAATAGGCAGCTTCTTTCGATTCTTCCACCTTCACGCAAGCGGTCCTTGATCTGAATCAGCCCACGGCTTTCGCAGAGGCATTCGCGCGCTTGATCGAGGTCAAGGGCGCGCGCACGGCTCGACCTTAAGCTGCGACCGTGCGCGTATTGCGCATGTCAATTCGCGAAGGAGCGTCGATATGAAGCCGTTGAGCCGATCGCAGCGTCGTCTGCTGGAACTACGTCTGAGAGCGCGGGAACAGGAGATCCGGGCTGCCATCCGGCGGCGCGTCGAGGATGGCGCGGCGTCGTACGCTTCGCTGAATGGATCGGCGCACGATCAGGGCGACGAGGCGCTTGCTGATCTCGCCGCGGAAATCGATCGTGCGGTGAATGCTTCGGAAGCGGCGGAACTGGAAGCCATCGCGGTCGCGCACGTGCGCCTCGCGAACGGACGTTACGGCTTCTGCGCGAACTGCGGCGAGCCGATCGGATACGAACGCCTTCTGGCCCAGCCCACGGCAACGCGTTGCATCCGCTGTCAGACGCGGCATGAACACATGTTCGCAGGCCAGGCTCACTCGTCCATATAGCGCGCGAACGCGTGCATGCGGTCATCGCTTCGCTTGATCCCGGTCAAGTGCGCGCGCCGAGGCAGGCGAACAATAGCGGAAAGCCGAGCCGAAAGCCGCACATACGGCCGGCGCGATCGCCGTCATCCGGACGGCTCGATATCCGAAGGAGATCAACATGCGAGCTGCTGACATCATGACGAGGCCCGTCGTCACGGCGGATGCCGACATGACCGTGCGCGACGCTGCCAGGACGATGGTGCTGGCCGGCATCAGCGGCATGCCGGTGGTCGATCGCGAGGGCGTGCTCGTTGGCATGGTGACGGAAGGCGACCTCTTGCATCGCGAAGAGATCGGCACCGGCGTCGCGCGTCGCTCGTGGTGGCTCGACCTGCTCTCATCGACACGCAAGCTCGCCGATGAGTACGTGAAGGCACACGCGCGCAAAGTGAGCGAGGTGATGAGCAAGAACGTGATCACCGTCGACGAGGACTGCCCCGTCGCGCGCATCGCGGAGTTGCTGGAACGCCGGCGCATCAAGCGCGTGCCCGTCATGCGCGACGGGAAGATGGTCGGCCTCGTCAGCCGCGCGAATCTGCTTCGCGCGCTGGTAACGCTCGGGCCGGCCGCATCGGCTGCGCCCGCTGCGGCCCGCAGCGACGACCGCACCATCCACGCGGCGATCATGCAGGCGATGAAAGGCGAACGCTGGGCGCTGCCTGCCGCGAGCGTGATCGTCGACAAGGGGACCGTGCATCTGTGGGGCATCGTGACGAGCGACGAAGAGGCCAAGGCTCTGCGCGTCGCGGCGGAAAACGTGCCCGGCGTGAAAGAGGTCGTGTCGCATCTCGAACTGCCGTCGATGCTGCCGGCGGGGTAATCGCGTTCGGCAGCGGCAGTCGCCCAGGTCTCCCCGCGTCTCATTACTTCATTCGAGGACAACATGAAGGCAGGACAGATTTGCACGCTCGATGTCGTGACCTGCCGTGGCGACGCCACGGCGCTCGATGCCGCCCAATTGATGCGCGGTTGTCACGTCGGCGATGTGGTGGTCGTCGATACACGGAACGGCCAGACCATTCCCCTCGGCATCGTAACCGACCGGGATATCGCCGTGTCGGTCGTCGCGCAGGGCGTCGATGCATCGACGCTTCGTGCCTCCGACATCATGACGGCCCCCGCCGTGACCGCGTTCGACTGGGAAGACGCCTTCTGCCTGCCGCGCCGGATGCGGCGGCTCGGCGTGCGCCGCCTCGTCGTGATCGACGACGCGGGCGGCCTCGTCGGGATCGTGACGGAAGACGATCTGGTGCGCTTCATCGGGGACTATCTGACGGAGCTGTCCCAGGTGAGCACGCGGCAGACCGTCATGGAAGAAAAGCGCCGGGCGTGACGCGCACGCGCCGCCCGCGACAACTCGCTGCGTACTTGTTCACGCTATGCGCCATTTAAGTGGCCGCCGTATTCCCTCGTGCAGCACGCATCCATGTTGCATCGCAACGCTCTCGCCCGATGACGCGCGCTTCCGATTGAAGCATCATACGGCCTGAGACACGCTCGTGCGGATCGGTCTATCCCGGTTCGCACGCGAGACCAGGAGAGCACGATGGACATGCGGCAACGCGAGCACATCGAGGCAGTCGTCGCGGCGACCACGCGAGCCGAAGCGCAAGTCGTGGCGCGCACGCACGAGAGCATCATCCAGTCTTCGTGGCGGCGTTGCGTGCATCAGTACGGGCTCGACCCGTCACGCATGCAGGAGGCGCGCATCGTGCCGCAGACGCGGCTGCGCGAGCATCAGCAACGCATCGACGGCTTCGCGCGCATCGCGCGTCACGGGCTCGAAACGCTCTACGAGCACGTCGCAGGCATGGGCTATGTCGTGCTGCTGACCGATGCGCTCGGCGTGACCGTCGATTACATCGGCGATGCGAACACCGACATCGAACTGCGCCGCGCGGGTCTCTATCTCGGCGCGGAATGGAGCGAAGCCGGCGCGGGCACGTGCGCGGTCGGCACGGCGCTTACGACCGGCCAGGCGCTTACCGTGCATCAGGTCGATCACTTCGACGCCACGCATATCCCGCTGACGTGCACCGCCGCGCCGCTCTACGATTCGCGCGGCGCGCTGGCCGCGATTCTCGACATTTCGGCGCTCACGTCGCCGCAAGCGCGCGACAGCCAGAATCTCGCGCTGCAACTCGTGCGCATCTACGCGGGGCATATCGAGAACGCGAACTTCCTGCGCACGCATCGGCAGGACTGGATCTTGAAGCTGAACGCGTCGCCCGAATTCGTCGATGTCGCGCCGGAGTACCTGATCGCGCTCGATGCGAGCGGGCGTATCGTCGGACACAATCGCCGCGCGCACGCGATGCTCGCGGCGGAGATCGGCCGGCCCATCGCGCCCGGGCATGTGGCTGCATCGCTGATCGGCGTGCCGTTCGACACGCTCTTCGATGCGCGCGTCGAAGAGTTGGGCCGCTTCGTGTATTCGCGCCCGAGCGAGTTGCGCGCGGTGCCGCTCGCGAAATCGGGCGGGCTGCTGTACTTGAGCGTGATGCCGCCCGCGCCGTGCGTCACGCCGGGCCGCAACGCGGTGTCGCCACGCAGCGTCGAGGTGCCCGCGCCGCTTGCCGCGCTCTGCGGCGGCGATGCCGCGCTCGCGCGTCAATTGGAACGCGCCGCGAAGCTCGTCGATTCGCCCATCAACCTGCTCATCAATGGGGAAACCGGCAGCGGCAAGGAGTTTTTCGCGAAGGCGCTGCATCGCGCGAGCGCGCGTCGCGCGGCGCCGTTCGTCGCCGTGAATTGCGCGGCGATTCCGGAGACGCTCATCGAAAGCGAATTGTTCGGGCATCTGCCGAACAGCTTTTCGGGCGCGGGCGCGAAGGGCAAGCGCGGCCTCATTCAGGAAGCCGACGGCGGCACGCTCTTTCTCGACGAGATCGGCGACATGCCGCGCGAGCTGCAATCGCGCCTGCTGCGCGTGCTGGCCGAAGGCGAAGTGCTCGCGATCGGCGCGTCGCGGCCCGTATCGGTCGATGTACGCGTGATTTCCGCGACGCATCATTCACTGGATGCGCTCATGCGCGACGGACGTTTCCGCGAAGACCTGTACTACCGCCTGAACGGCGCGCGCTTCACGCTGCCGCCGTTGCGCGAACGAAGCGATCTCGACTGGCTCATCGACAAGTTCCTCGAAGGCGCGGTCACGCTGTCGAGCGCCGCGCGCGAGCGATTGCATCGGCATGAATGGCCGGGCAATCTGCGCGAACTCAGCAACGTGCTGCGTTATGCGCGCGCGGTGTGTTCGCACGGCGTGATCGAACTCGACGATCTGCCGGAAGGATTCGCAAGCGCCTCCGTGCCGGTCGATCCGCCGCCGCCCGCCATCGAGGACTTCGACCCGCACCGCCTGCCGCCCGAAGGCATGCTGCTGATGCAATACCTGCGCGCGGCAAGCTGGAACCTTAGCGCAGTCGCGCGACAGATCGGCGTGAGCCGCATGACGCTCTATCGGCGCATGGCGCGTTACGGCATCCGCTCGCCGAATCAGCGCGATGCGAATGGTCACTGACCGCTGATACGCCTGTACTCCCGCTGATACACCTGCCGCTGTGACACCTGTCACGGCGGCGCTTGTCACATTGCATCGAAACACGCGTTTTCTACGGGAAATCCCGCGTTTTTTCGATTGGCATAGGCTTTGCCTTTATCCGCCGCACACAAGAACGACGGAGACAAGGCATGTCACAGCCGCTCGTCGGCATCATTGCCAATCCTGTTTCGGCGCGCGATATCCGCCGCGTGATCGCCAATGCCAACAGCCTGCAACTCGCGGACCGCGTGAATATCGTGTTGCGGCTGCTTTCGTCGCTGGCCTCGTGCGGCGTCGAACGCGTATTGATGATGCCGGACCGCGAAGGCCTGAAGGTCATGCTCGAGCGTCATCTCGCGCGCAAGCACGGCCCGGATGCATCGCTCGCGAAAGTCGATTTCCTCGACATGCCCGTGACCGCGCGCGTCGACGACACGTTTCGCGCCGCACGCATGATGCGCGAGGCGAGCGTCGATGCGCTCATCGTGCTCGGCGGCGACGGCACGCATCGGGCAGTGGCGCGCGAGTGCGGGCAAGTGCCGATCGCGGGTCTTTCGACGGGCACGAACAACGCGTATCCGGAAATGCGCGAGCCGACCATCTCGGGACTCGCGACCGGACTTTATGCAAGCGGCCGCGTGCCTGCCGCCGAAGCGCTCGCGTCGAACAAGCGGCTCGACATCGAGATACGCGATGCGAACGGCAACGCGCGCCGCGACATCGCGCTCGTCGATGCTGTCATCTCGCATGAGCAGTTCATCGGCGCGCGCGCGCTCTGGAAGATCGACACGCTCGCCGCCGTCTACGTCTCGTTCGCCGATCCTCAGGCCATCGGCATGTCCGCGATCGCGGGTCTGCTCGAACCGCTCGGGCGTCACGAAGCGGGCGGCGTCGCAATCGAACTCGCCGCGCCGGGGCAGGGCGAATTCGTGCTGCACGCGCCGATCGCGCCCGGGCTCATCGAACCGGTGCCGATCGCGCACTGGACGCGCCTCGCTAATGGCGTGCCGCATCGCGTGAAGCAGCGCTCGGGCATCGTCGCGCTCGATGGCGAACGCGAGCTCGCCTTCGGCCCCGGCGATGAAGTCACGATCACGCTTACGGAAAACGCCTTTCGCAGTATCGACGTGGCCGCGTGCATGCGTTACGCGGCTGCGTCCGGGCTGATGCGTCAGCCCGAGCTTCGCTCACTCAACCGGAGACAACCATGACAGCGTCGCGACAGCATGGCGGCTTGCCGCTCTCGAAGGAAGAACTGTTGAGCGCGTATCGCAAGATGCGCACGATCCGCGATTTCGAGGAACGTCTGCACGTCGATTTCGGACGCGGCGACATTCCCGGCTTCGTGCATCTTTACGCGGGCGAAGAAGCGGCGGGCGTCGGCATCATGATCCATCTGAACGACGGCGACCGCATCGCGAGCACGCATCGCGGACATGGGCACTGCATCGCGAAGGGCGTCGATCCTGTCGCGATGATGAAAGAAATCTACGGCAAGAAAGGCGGCTCGTGCAACGGCAAGGGCGGCTCGATGCATATCGCCGATCTGTCGAAGGGAATGATGGGCGCGAACGGCATTCTCGGCGCGGGCGCGCCTTTGATTTGCGGCGCGGCGCTCGCGGCGAAGTTTCGCGGCAAGGGCGAAGTGGGCATCACGTTCGCGGGCGATGGCGCGTCGAATCAGGGCACCTTTCTCGAAAGCCTGAATCTCGCGGCGGTGTGGAATCTGCCGGTCATCTTCGTGATCGAAAACAACGGCTATGCGGAATCGACGGCGCGCGATTACGGCACCGCTGTCGACAGCTACGTGGATCGCGCGGCGGGCTTCGGCATTCCGGGCGTGACCGTCGACGGCACCGATTTCTTCGCCGTGTACGAGGCGGCGGGAGAGGTCATCAAGCGTGCGCGTGAAGGCGGCGGACCGGCGCTGCTCGAATGCAAGATGATCCGCTTTTACGGCCATTTCGAAGGCGACGCGCAGACGTATCGCGCGCCGGGCGAACTGGACGATATCCGCTCCAACAAGGATTGCCTGAAGAAGTTCGCGGCCGCCGTCACGCAAGCCGACGTGATCTCGCCCGGAGAACTGGACGCGATCGACCGCGAAGTCGCCGCGCTGATCGACCGCGCGGTGCAGGAAGCGAAAGACGCGCCGTTGCCGACAGCCGCCGATCTGCTCACCGATGTCTACGTCAAATATTGAATCGAGGAGACAACCATCATGGCCCGCAAACTGAGCATGAAGATGGCGATCAACGAAGCCATCGATCAGGAAATGACGCGCGATCCGAGCGTGATCGTGCTGGGTGAGGACATCGTCGGCGGCGCAGGCGCGGACGGCGAAAAAGACGCGTGGGGCGGCGTGCTCGGCGTGACGAAGGGACTCTATGCGAAGCATGGCGACAGGTTGCTCGACACGCCGCTGTCGGAAAGCGCATATGTCGGCGCGGCCATCGGCGCGGCGGCGTGCGGCATGCGGCCGGTCGCGGAACTCATGTTCATCGACTTCATGGGCGTGTGCTTCGACCAGATCTTTAATCAGGCCGCCAAGTTTCGCTATATGTTCGGCGGCAAGGCCGAAACGCCCGTCGTGATTCGCGCGATGGTGGGCGCGGGCTTTCGCGCGGCGGCCCAGCACAGCCAGATGCTGACGTCGCTCTTCACGCATATTCCGGGGCTGAAAGTGGTCTGCCCTTCGACGCCTTATGACACGAAGGGATTGCTGATTCAAGCCATTCGCGACAACGACCCTGTGATCTTCTGCGAGCACAAGAATCTGTACGGCTTCGAAGGCGAAGTGCCCGAAAACTCGTATGCGATTCCGTTCGGCGAGGCGAACATCGTGCGCGACGGCAAGGACGTGTCGATCGTCACGTATGGATTGATGGTGCATCGCGCGCTCGAAGCGGCATCGACGCTCGCGAAGGAAGGCATCGAGGCGGAAGTCGTCGATCTGCGCACGCTGTCGCCGCTCGATATCGACACCGTGCTGGAGACGGTCGAGAACACGGGACGGCTCGTCGTCGTCGATGAAGCGAATCCGCGCTGCAACATCGCAACCGATATCTCCGCGCAGGTCGCGCAACAGGCGTTCGGCGCGCTGAAGGCGGGCATTCAGATGGTCAGCGCGCCGCATACGCCGGTGCCGTTCTCGCCGGCGCTCGAAGACTTGTACATCCCGAGCGCCGCGCAGATTGCAGAGGCCGCACGAAAAACCATGCACGGAGGAAAGCACTAATGTCCGCAATCACACCGATCGTAATGCCCAAATGGGGCTTGTCGATGAGGGAAGGCACCATCAACGAATGGCTCGTGGATGAAGGCACGGAGATCACCGTCGGCATGCCGATTCTCGATGTCGAGACCGACAAGATCGCCAATGCCGTCGAAGCGCCCGATGCCGGCCTGCTGCGGCGCAAAGTGGCGCAAGCGGGCGACACGCTGCCCGTGAAGGCGCTGCTCGGCGTGCTCGCGCCGTCCGACGTGAGCGACGCCGATATCGACGCGTACGTGTCCTCGTATGTGACGCCCGCCGAGGACGAGGAACAAGGCGAGGAAGTAGCGGCGTATCACTTCGTCGATGTCGATGGCATCCGCGTGCGCTACGCATCGCGCGGCGGCGATGACGCGAGCCGCGCTGCCGTGCTCTTCATTCACGGCTTCGGCGGCGACCTCGACAACTGGCTCTTCAATCTCGACGCGCTCGCCGAGAAACATCGCGTGTTCGCGCTGGATTTGCCGGGGCACGGGCAATCGACGCCGAAGGTGCCGGGCACGTCGCTCGCGGAACTCGCGGGCTTCGTCGGCAAGTTCATGGACGCGGTCGGTCTCGAACGCGCGCATCTCGTCGGACACTCGATGGGCGGCGGCATCGCGGCGCAGATGGCCGTCGATCAGCCTAAGCGCGTGCAATCGCTCGCGCTGATTTCGCCTGCCGGTTTCGGCGATGAAGTGAACAACGCGTACACCGAAGGCTTCGTCACGGCCGAATCGCGCCGCGAGCTGAAGCCTGTCGTCGAACTGCTGTTTGCGAATCCCGAACTCGTGAGCCGCCAGATGCTCGACGATCTGCTGAAGTATAAGCGGCTCGATGGCGTAAGCGACGCGCTAACATCGCTCAACGGCGGATTGTTCGCGGGCGGCAGGCAGAGCGCGCAGCCGGGCGTGAATCTCGCCGCGACGGAGAAGCCGGTGCTCGTGATCTGGGGCGCGAAGGACCAGATCATTCCCGCCGCGCACGCGAAGCACGCACCGGAAGGCGCGACCGTGCGCGTCTTCGAAGACGCCGGGCACATGAGTCAGATGGAGAAGGCGAACGAAGTGAATGCGCTGTTGAAGGCGCATGTCGAGAAGGGCGGCTGACGGTTTCTTCGACATGCGCGCGCCCCGCTGGAACAGGCCGCCAGCGGGGCGCGGTCGACGCGGTGCGCTTGCTACTTCACCGGCGTCAGGATCGGCGCGCCCTTGTTCTTGAGCAGGACCACGACGAACTTCGCCGGCTGCGTGGCGCTGGCATTGCGTCCGACGGTATGGATGTCGTCAGGGCCTTCGTAGAACGTGTCGCCGGGCTTGAGCGTCACCTCCTTGCTGCCCTTGACGGCCATGACAATGCTTCCCTCCAGCACATACACGAAGGCGTGAGCATCATGACGATGCACGGGGTCCACTGCGCCGGGCGGATAGTCCACCACGATCATCTGAGCTTCCTTGCCCGGATAGTCGGGCAACACCTCGGACCGAAGCGGTGTGACGCTTGCCTCTGGCGCGGCCATGGCCGGCGGCGCGATCATCGAGCCCAACCCTATCAGGGTTGCAGCGACGCAAAGCATTCTCTTCATGACATCACTCCAGGCCGGCCTTGTCGAGCCCGAATGCCTTGTCGGCCGAACCCGGCGCCGTGCGGAACGCGACATTGAGCCGGTTCCAGCTATTGATGATTCCCACGAGGAAGGTCAGGTCGGAAAGCTCTTTATCGGAGTACTCGGCGCGCACGCTGTCGTAAATGTCGTCCGGTACGCCCTCAGCAGGAATGTTCGTCAGCACCTCGGCCCATGCGAGCGCGGCCCGCTCGCGCGGCGAGAACAGCGTCGATTCGCGCCAGATCGCCACGTGATGCAGGCGCAGTTCGCGCTCGCCATGAATCTTCGCCATCTTCACATGCATGTCGACGCAGAAGGCGCAGCCATTGAGCTGTGACGCCCGAATCTCGACAAGCTCGCGGACGTGCGTCTCGATCGTCGATTCCTGAAGCAGCGCGCCTAGCTGGATGAGCTTCTTCGAGAGTTCGGGCGATTGCTGAAAGTAGTCGATGCGTTGCGTCATGTTGTACTCCTAAGTGCTGTATGTCGTGAAAGCTCGGTGAGGACAATCAACCGCGCTGGGCCCGGGCAAGCCACTGATCGAAACCGATGCGACCGATGCGCGCTTCGCCGAGCGGCACGAGCGACAGTTCCTCGACCACGCCGCCGTAGTACCGCGCCTTCGGATCGGTCACGACCGGGCGTGCGTCGCCTACGGATTTCAGGTATCGCGCGATGATCTCCGCGAACGGCGCGCGATCGGGGCCGGCTATGTCGATGGTGTCGTTCAGCGGCGCCGCGAGCGCCACCTGCGAGAGGATCGCCACGATGTCATCCACCGCTATAGGCTGAAACTGGCCGTCGCCGACGCGCACGGTGCCGCGCTCCGTGCTGAAGTCCGCGATGCCTCCGATGAACTCCATGAACTGCGTGGCCCGCACGATGGTGTACGGAATGCCGGCCGCCTGGATCGCTTCTTCCTGCGCGACCTTGGCGGCGAAATACGCGTTCTCCGGCATGCGGTCGGTTCCGACGATAGACAGCGCGACGTGATGGCGCACGCCCGCCGCCACTTCGGCCTTGCCGAGATTGCGCGCCGAGGTGCGAAAGAAGTCGAGCACCGCTTGCGGTTCCCATGACGGCGCGTTCGATACATCGACTACGACGTCCGCGTCCATGAGCGCCGTGCCGAGACCTTCGCCCGTGATGGTGTTGACGCCGGTACGCGGCGATGCAGCGAGCGCCTCGTGGCCCGCCTCGTTGAGCAGTGGGACCAGACGCGAGCCGACGAGGCCCGAACCACCGATTACGACGATCTTCATGGCAGATCCTCCGGATAGGTCGATGAAACGACGGGCGTAGTGACGCATGAAGGCGTGTCGCGCCGTCGAATTCCCAGAACCAGTATGGGACAATGATGGTCTACTTATAAGGGGCAAGAATCGTCGAGACGACTAGTCCAAGATTGCCCCACCGCACGTGATCGGAGAGACGTTCATGAACGCCCGAAGCCCTGCACTGGCTATCGAAATCGATCGCCTGAAGCCCTTGCCGATCTACTTGCAGATCTGCGAGCGATTCAGAACGGCGATCGCAGCCGGGCATTTGCGTCCGGGCGACCGCGTGCCCGCGCTGCGCAATCTCTCGACGCAGTTGAGCACGGCGCGCGGCACGGTCGAGCTGGCCTATTCGATCCTCGTCGATGAGGGCTATCTGCAAATGCGTGGTGCCGCCGGCACGTTCGTATCGCCGTCGCTACCGGGTGCAGTGGTGCAGCGCGCGGATGAAAAGAAAGCGGGAGGTGGGAAGTCGCGAGATATGCGACGTGACCAACCGACGCGGTCGGAGGGAGCGGTGACCGTCGCCATGAGCGGCGAGCCGCGGCCGTTGCAGCCGGGCCTGCCGGCGCTGGACGCGTTTCCGCGCAAGATATGGAGCCGGCTGGTTTCGCATCGCGTGCGCAGCGGGGATCGCGCGATGCTCGGCTATCCCGATCCGATGGGCTACAGACCGCTGCGCGAACGCATCGCTACCTATCTCGGCTTGTCGCGCGGTGTCACGTGCCTGCCCGAGCAGGTTTTCATTACCGGCGGGTATCGCGCGACGCTCGAACTGGTGCTGCGCAGTCTCGCGCAATCGAACGATCGCATCTGGTTCGAGGACCCCGGCTATCTGCTCGCGCGTAACTTTCTGACGGAGACGGGCGTGCAGTTGACCCCCGTGCCCGTCGACGACGAAGGAATGGATATAGCGCGCGGCATCGAAGTGGACCCGGAGGCGCGCTTTGCATTGGTCACGCCGTCGCATCAAAGCCCGCTCGGACAGGTACTGTCGCTGACGAGACGCCTCGCGTTGCTGGACTGGGCGCAAAAGGGGGCGCGCTGGGTCATCGAAGACGACTACGACAGCGAGTTCCGCTACTCAGGCAGGCCATTGCCGGCCTTGAAAAGCCTCGATCGGCACGATCGGGTGATCTATACCGGTACCTTCAGCAAGGTGCTGTTTCCCGGCCTGCGGCTCGCGTATGCAGTGGTTCCGGATCGTGCTGTCGAGCGCGTCGGACGGGTGGCGTGTTCCATGAATGCCGGCTCGTCGGCGCTATTGCAGGCCGCAGCGACGGACTTCATGGAGCAAGGGCATTTTGCGCGGCATGTGAAGAAGATGCGCGCGTTGTACGGGCAACGACGTGTCTTCATTGCCGACGCGCTGGAGCAGGCTTTCGGCAAGCGACTGAACATCGATCTGCCGCCCAGCGGAATTCAGTTCGCGGTGCGATTCGCCGAGGGCGCGAACGGGCCGGTCGACGATGTTGCTGTTGCCGCCCGTGCCCGGCAAGCGGGGCTCGGCGTATTGCCGCTTTCGATCTGGTATGCGAATGCACGTATGCCGCGCACGCCGAGGGGTCTTGTCATCGGCTTCGCTAACATTACCGATGCAAGCGAAGCGGCCCGTCTTGCCAGGAAGTTGCGCGGCTGCCTGGATCGCTGAGGGGACCGTTCGCGTGCCGAGTCAAACCGCGACGCTGGAACATCGGTTGCTCAGACGAATGGCCTGCGACAAAAGTGCGTCGTGCTGTTGCGATGCGCTTGAGCGGGTAACCTTTGAGAGGAACTCGGAATGAAAACACGTCATCTTGTCACGGTCGCGGCCGCCGTACTTGTCGTTGCGAGCGGCACTGCCCTGGCCCAGGAACAAAGCGCGCCGATGGCCGGCGCATCTCACACCACCGATTCGAGCATGGCAACGTACGGTGCGTCCACCTACCGCAGCTCCGACTACGGCGGCGCCGCCGATGGCGATAGCGCGGCCGGCGCCCGCAACTACGGCGAGTGGGCCAGAGCCCGCAACCCGGCGAACTGCCCGCCGGGACTCACGTGTAACGTCTATAAAGGCTCCTGAGGTCTGCGTCCGGCCAGCGCCTCGCGCTGCATGAGGGCCTGCGCCATGCGACGGCGCCGGCAAGCATGCGTCGTGAGGATGCGGCCGGACGCAAGCTGCTACGTTCTGTCCCTTGGCCGCTCTGCCGAATTCATGCTATTGAACGGCCGGCGCTCGGACGCGCTCATCCCGACATCGCGTTCGAACGTCATGCCAGGCGTTTATACGACCTGCTTGCTGAGAAAGCGCGCGCGCATCGGCTTGAGCACCAGAATGGCGAGCACGGCTGTCACGATGTCCAACGTAATCCCGACGCTGAAAACCGGCACCCAGCTACCCGTATGCTGATGCAGCAGCGCAGCCAGCGGCCCGCCGAAGATCGAGCCGATGCCCTGCGAGATATAGAGCCAGCCGTAGTTCTCGGTGGCGTGGCGCGTGCCGAAAGTATCGGTAAGCGTCGACGGAAACAGCGAGAAGATTTCGCCCCAGCCGAAGAAGACCACGCCCGAGAGCAGCACGAACAGCACGGCGTTGTCGCGCGTCATGAGCCACAGCGCCATGGCGACGCCTTCCAGCGCGAAGGCGAAAAACATCGTGTTTTCGCGGCCGAATCTGTCCGATACCCAGCCGAAGAGCGGGCGCGTCAGACCGTTGGTGAAACGGTCGATGGTGAGCGCGAGCGGCAGCGCGGCCATGCCGAACACGACGACCTTGGTAATGCCGAAGTCCGCCGCGAATGTCGCCATCTGCGAGGTGACCATGAGGCCCGAGGTCGACATCATCGTCATCATGGCGAACATGAGCCAGAAGAGCGGCGACTTCATCATCTGCGAAGGGCGCAGATTGCGCACATCCGATGCGGCCGTTGCCGATGCCTTCGAGGGCGTTGCGTCGCGCGGCACACGCAAGCCCTGCGATGCGACGAACCCCACTACCGCGAATGCGATGCCGTATAGCGAAAGCGTTGCGTCGAGTCCGCGCGCCGCGAGCGACGCCGAGATCGGAAACGTCGTCACGATCGCGCCCATGCCGTAGCCCGCGGCCACTGCGCCCGCTGCGAAGCCGCGCCGGTCCGGGAACCAGCGCACCATCAGGCCGACCACGCCGACATACACGATGCCGGTGCCGAGACCGCCCACGAGACCATAGGTGAGATAGAGCATCGGCGTGCTGGTCGCCATCGACGAAAGCACCCAGCTCAGGCCCGACATGACCGTGCCGAGCGAAATCAGGAGGCGCGGACCGAAGCGGTCGATGAGCTTGCCCTGAAACGGCGAGAAGAACGTCTGAAGGATGATGAGCAGCGAGAACGTGATCTGCAGTTCAGGCAGCGGCACGCCGAGCTTGGCCGAAAGCGGTTTGGTCAGCAGCGTCCATACGTATTGCGGGCTGGAAATGGACATCATGCAAAGCAGGCCGAGGCCGAGCTGAAGCCAGCGGTGATGTGTCGTGCTCGCGGGCGCACCTGCTTCTTTGTGCAGTGGTTCGATGCGTGCGTTCATATGCGTTCCCCGGATAATGTGCGGATAAAAAAGATGAGTCGTGCCCTCCGGTCCGACGAACGCGGCCCGGAAAGTGTTTGCGGTAATGCGCCTTAGGTGTTAGCGGCCCGCAGCCGCTGAGTCGCCGCGCGGATCGTAAGCGGCGTCGAATATTTCATCAGGACGCCGAAGTATCTCGTCTGCTTGAGTATTGCGACGGCGTGATTTCGGCGGACGGTGACACCGTGCCTGATTCAGTTGATTGGCCGCGATGTACGCGTGCTCCAGAAGCATTGATCTTTCCCTTGTATACAACGGGAAGGGACAATGCGAGATCCGTGCCAATAGTCGGTGGAAACCCTGAGAGCACCGAGGGACAAGGGTTCGGGCGCGGGATCGCCGGTTTGCAGCGAAACCGCGCGATGCCGTCAGATGGTGCGCCGAGGTCTTGCCGGTGCGTGCCCGATGCCGACGCGCCCCGGCGCGGTGCGCGCGGTGAGCAGCCGTTGCAGGGTGAGCCCGCTCACGCTGGCCTGGCTTCCGGCGATATGACGCGTCAGGAGCGCGACGCAAAGCGCGCTGTCGCTGCGGCGAATGGCGTCGAGGATGGCGGAGTGTTCGTCGTAAGTCTCTGCGATGCCGTCGCCATGCACGAGGTCGAGCCGCCGCACGACGCGGATGCGGTCGGTGACTCGCTGCATCGCCGAAGTCAGTTCGTCGTTGCCGACGGCTGCCACGAGCGCGTGATGCAATGCCTCGTCCAGCTCGACGAGCTTGCGGCCATCGGTGATGCGCCGCGCTCGCCCGACTTTCCACGTGCGATCGAGCGCATCGAGCAGCAGATGCAGTTCTGCCTGCGGCGCCTCGCCGGCGCAGAGCTTGCGCACGGCGAACGTTTCGATCATCTGGCGCATCTCGTAGAGATCGTCGAAGCGTTTGCTGTCGATGGGCATGACTTCCCAGCCGCCGCGCACGTAGCCTTGCATCAGGCCATCGCTTTGCAGCCGCTGCAATGCTTCCCGCGCAGGCGTGCGTGACACCGCGAAGCGTTGCGCGATGGCGCCTTCGGTGAGCCGGTCGCCCGGCAGCAAATGCATGTCGAAGATTTCGTCGCGCAGCGTGTAGTAGACGCGATCCGCGCGCGTAAGCGTGGCGGGCGGTGCGATGACGGGGCGCTCGTCGGGCATCGTGTTCACGTGGCGTCGGCTTCGCTTGAGGTGCGCGCAGGGGGGGCTATCGGGCAGCCGGGAGCGCACGAGATTATCAGATTTGTGCTTGTGCAAGCCGGATCATCTCCGACAGGCGACCGGTCTCCACCGTCCTCAAAGTGCAACGATCGATCGTACGTTTTGTCGGCGCTGACCTGTCGCGCGGCGGACGTTCCTTCGACAAAGCAAAAAGCTGCCCAATGCTCTGGTGGCAAACCGACCGACGCGCGACAATCGCTGCCACGGCGATACCCGGCTCACGGTGGCGGGCCTCTGGTACTCCCCGATGGGTGAAGGCGGAGCAATTGCTTCCAGTCAGGCGAGAGCGCGTCGATGCAATGATAAAGGAGCAGCTTAATGCCCGATGTTCGGGACACGATGTTCGAAGGCGGCGGCGAGGTTCGCGCGTTGCTGCGCCAGTACGACTGGAGCGCGTCGCCCCTCGGGCATCCGTCGGAATGGCCGGCGCCGTTGGTCACCGCAGTCAGCATGGTGCTCAGTTCCGCTTTCCCGATGTTCGTCGCCTGGGGCCCCGAGCTCGGCTTTCTTTACAACGATGCCTACGCGGTCATCATGGGCCGCAAGCACCCGGCCGCGCTCGGCGGCCGTTTCGAGCATATCTGGTCGGAGATCTGGCCTGACATCGCGCCGATCATCGACGGCGCCATGTCGAACCGGTCCTCCTACTTCGAGGATCTGCCGCTTACCGTGGTACGCCACGGTTATCCGGAGCAGAGCTTCTTCACCTTTTCGTATTCGCCGCTGCAGGACGATTCGGGCCGCGTCGGCGGCATGTACTGCACGGTCATCGAGACGACGGAACGCGTGCTCGCCGAACGGCGCGCGGCGTTCGAACTCAAGGTGTCGGAGGCACTGCGCCCGCTGACCTCGCCGGAGGAAGTGGTCGCGCGAGCGAGCGCGCTCATCGGCGAGCAGTTGACGCTTGCACGGGTCATCTACGGGGAATGCGACGAACCCGGCAAAAACTTCTTCGTGCCGCGCGACTGGACCGCGCCGCCGTTGCCTAGTCTTGCCGGAACGAGCTTCGCGCTGGAGGACTTCGGCCCCGCCATCATCGATTCGCTGCGTGCCGGACACGTCGTCACCGTGAACGACAGCGGCACCGATCCGCGCACGGTCGAGTTTGCGAACTCGTACGGACTGACGGGCATCCGCTCGTTCATTGCGGTGCCGCTCATCAAGGCCGGGCGATTGGTGGCGTTCCTCGGCCTGCACCGGGCCGAGCCGTATCAATGGACCGCGAGCGACGTGCGGTTTGCGCGCGACATGGCCGAGCGCACGTGGTCGGCGGTCGAGGCGGCGCGCGCGCAGGCCGAACTGCGCGCTGAACGCGATCGGAGCCGCTACATCTTCGACACCATTCGCGAAGGCTTCATGCTGATCGACGCGTCTTCGACCGTCACATACATGAATGCGGAAGGGCTGCGCATTCTGGGCCGCACGAAGGAGGAGGTGGTCGGGGGCAGTCACTCGCAACTTTGGCCCGAAGCGATTGCCACGGATCTCGCAGGCCTGTATCGACGCGTGACCGAAAGCGGCGAGGCCGGCGCGTCGGAATACTGTCACAGCCGTCCCGGCGGCGATATCGTCTGGGTGGAACTGCGCGCCTATCCGACCGGCGAAGGCGGAATCGCGTCGTTCTTTCGCGACATCACCGACCGCAAGATCGCCGAAGAGAAGCTCAAGGCGGCGGATCAGCGCAAGGACGAATTCCTCGCCATGCTCGCGCATGAGTTGCGCAACCCGCTGGCGCCGATCTCCGCCGCCGCGCAACTATTGAAGATCAGCAAGCTGGACGAAGAGCAGGTGCGCCACAGCAGCGCCATCATCGCGCGCCAGGTCACCCATATGACCGGACTCGTCGACGACCTGCTCGATGTGTCACGCGTCACGCGTGGGCTCGTCACGCTGGCCCGGGCGCCGGTCGATGCGCGGCTCGTGATAGAGGACGCCATTGAGCAGGTTCGTCCGCTGACCGAGGCGCGCGCGCAGCGGCTGGCAGTGCGCCTGCCATCGCGCGAGGCGACAGTATTGGGCGATAAGGCGCGGCTCGTGCAGGTGGCGGCCAATCTGCTTCATAACGCGTCGAAATTCACGCCTATCGGGCGCAGCATCGAAATAAGCCTCGACATAGACGGTGACGAACTCGCGCTGACGGTGCGCGACGATGGCATCGGCATGGAGCCGGAACTGACGGCGCGTGCGTTCGACTTGTTCACGCAAGCCGAGCGCTCGTCCGACCGCTCTCTGGGCGGCCTGGGCCTCGGGCTCGCTCTCGTCAAGCATCTGGTAGAACTGCACGGTGGGACGGTGCATTGTTTCAGCGCGGGACTCGATGCGGGAAGTACCTTCGTGGTCCGCCTCCCGCTGATGCAGGCGCAACCGGCGGCACCCGAGGGGCATGCGGAAAAGGCAGACTGGACGTCGCATCAGCGCCTGAAGCTGCTCATCGTCGACGATAACGTGGACGCGGCCGAAGCACTGGGCGCTCTGCTTGAGTCCTGCGGGCACGACGTCATCGTCGAACATGACGCGCGGCGCGCGCTGGAACGTGCGTCGCAGGAACGGCCCGATGCATGTCTGCTCGACATCGGCCTGCCGGGCATGGATGGCAACGAACTCGCGCGGCGACTGCGCGAACGCCCGGAGACGGCCGGGGCGACGCTGATCGCCGTGACCGGGTACGGGCAAGCAGAGGATCGTCAACGCAGCGCGCAGGCCGGGTTCGACCACCATCTGGTCAAACCGATCGTCATGGAGCAATTGGCGGCGCTGCTCGCGGGCATCGGCGCGAAAACCGACGGTTGAGTCAACGCGCGCAGCATGCCCTTGTCGCCGACGCTCGCACGCAAGGTCTCAAGCGCCTTATGACAGCCCACCGGCTCGCACAGGAGCTAAAGCTTCCAGAAGCGCTGCCGTAAATTGAATGACACGTCATCGGTCACGAGCCGGGTCGATGCCGGGCTTCGGCTCACCTCCACAAAGCCAACCAAACACCTGCACCGCAGCGCGATCTCCCGCAGGATAAAGTATTCGCGCCTTCTGCCGTTATAGCTTGCGAACGACGTCCCTTCATGCGGAGACAAGAATAATGGTTGGCCAGTCTACTTTTAAGCATACGTTCGATTCGGTGTTATTCGACGACCTCGTCGCAGCCGGCGAGCCCGAGCTGGATGAACTCGAGTTCGGGGTGATCGGCTTCGACGCGACTTACGCCGTGACTCACTACAACGCTCTCGAGTCATCGAGCGCGGGGCTGAGTGCCACTCGCGTCCTCGGCAGACATCTGTTCGAAGAAGTCGCGCCGTGCATGAACAATTTCATGGTGGCGCAACGGTTCGAGGATGAAGCCGAACTCGACGAAGTGCTGCCCTACGTTCTGACGCTGCGCATGAGGCCGACGCCAGTACAACTGAGGCTCATGAAGTCCAGCCGCAGCGAAACCCGCTTTCTTCTGGTTCAACGTCAGACCGGCAAGTGAAGGTCATGGCCCTCGCGGAAGGCGCATTGGAAGCGGAGCACGAGGCGCTGCTGTCGTTCATGTATATGTCGCCCATCGGGATCGTCCGTAGTGGCTTGAATGGCGAGGTGGACATGCTCAATCCGGTCGCGGTCCAGTTGCTCATGCCGCTCGCCGGGCGCATGGGCGTCGGTAACGTATTCGAGAGTCTGACTAACGTCGCACCGGAGTTGCGCAACCTCGTATCGAGCTTTCCGGCCGAGCGGGGTCGCGTTTGCGAGGGCCATCGAATCGTGATCGCGCCCGGTGCCGATCGCCCGATGGTACTGTCATGCAACATCATCAAGGTCAACAGCAGTACGTTGATGATGACGCTCTCCGACATCTCCCGTCAGGTCGAGGCCGAACGACGCGCGAGACAGCATGAGTCGTGGCTCGCCGGCATCTATACGAGCGTCAACGATTTCGCCTTCTTTACTCTCGACGCCGCTGGCCGTATCGACAGCTGGAATGCATCCGTCGAGCAGCTTACGGGCTTCGGCGCCGAAGAAGTGCTGGGCCATACGCTGGACCTCTTCTATGCGCCCGAGGCTGTCGATCCGTATTGCAGTCCCGAGCATATTGCACTGACGCGCGAAGAGGGTTGGCATATTCAGGAGCGCTGGTGCGAAAGCAAGCAGGGCCGCCGCTATGCCGCGCAAATCCTGGTTGCCGTCTCGCGCGAAGACAATGGAGACATCGCGGGATATTCGCTCGTGATACGCGACGTCTCCGAACGGAAGATTTCCAGCGACGAACTCACTCGCCTTCTCACGACGGATCATTTGACCGGCGCGGTCAATCGCGCGCATTTCTTCAAGCTCGCTGAGAAGGAGCTTGCGAGAACGAAGCGACTGGGCAAGGACTTGTCTGTCGTGATGATCGATGCGGACCATTTCAAGCGAATCAACGACACTGCCGGGCATCAAGCGGGAGACCTCGTGCTGACGCAGATCGTTCAGAAGGCGAAGGCCCATTTGCGGTCGATCGACCTGCTGGCCCGACTCGGAGGCGAAGAGTTCTGCCTGATGCTTCCGGGAACGTCTCGCGAAGAGGCGCTCGTCATCGCGGAACGTGTACGTGTAACGATCGCCGACGCAGAGATCGAAACAGGCGCCGGCCCGATACGCGTGACGGTGAGCGCGGGCATTGCCTCCGTGACCGATGCGACGTCTTGCGTAAACGACTTGCTCGCCGCAGCCGACAAGGCGCTCTACGCCGCCAAGGCAGCCGGTCGGAATCGCGTGGAACTGGGTTGAGGGCAGGCACTTTTCATGCGCTCACTTTGCCCAATTGTCCCTGGCATGTCTGTTTGGTCGTCGAGGAACCTAAGAAGCCCGACGCATGAGAATGAGTGAAAATCGATGCAATGGCGTAGCGGTATCACGCCACGAATCCCAACATAGCGTCACATCGCGCGGCGCGACAAGCGAGGAAGCGCGCTGCGCGCAACCCGCGAAAGAGGCTATCAAGTCTTCGGCCGACTCCGTGTCCGCCAATGAAGCATTGATGGAGTTTCTGTACCGCGCGCCGATAGGGCTCTTGCAGATCTCCGCACTCGGGATGATCGAGATGATCAACCCGATGTCGGCCCGCTTGCTGATGCCGCTTTCGCCGGATGGCAACCTCGTCAACCTGTTCGACGTGCTGGAGACGATCGCGCCGCAATTCCGGCGAATGGTCGAGGAATACGAGGCGCCTGCCGGAGCTGTTTGCGATGCGGTGCGTATCACGGTTCCGCGCGCTTCCAGAAACACGCTTGCCCCGCAGGTCTTGTCGGTCAGCTTGCTCAAGCTCGACGAGAACCACCTGATGGCAATGGTGAGCGATGTCACGCTGGAGTCGCAGCGCGAGCAGTCCATGCTTGACAAGAAGCTCGGCGAGGCCGCGCGCCGCGACAAGCTCACCATGATGCCGAACCGCACCTCGATCTGCGAGTTCATTCAGGGTGGCATGCACCATCGGAATCCGGAAGCGCGCCGCGGTCTCAGTGTGCTATTCATCAATTGCGATCGCTTCAAGCAGATCAACGACTCTCTCGGTCACGCCACCGGCGACGAGGTTTTGGCAGAGGTCGCCAATCGATTGATGACGACATTGGGTCTACCCGATTCGCAGAACGGCCGACATGACAGCGGCCTGCTCGCGGGTCGGCTCGGGGGCGACGAGTTCGTCGTGGTGATCGGCGAGGCGCGATCCGAATCGGACGTTCTCTCGCTTGCGGATCGGCTGCTCAGTGTGTTGAGCGAGCCGTACCGGATCTCCGGCCAACAATTGCACCTTGGCGTCAGCATCGGGATCGTTCACTCGGCGACGTCGAGCGCGCACCCCGATGCGATACTTCAAGACGCGAGCATCGCGATGGTGGAAGCCAAACGTCGCGGCGGAGCGCGGCATGTGAGTTTCGAACCTTCCATGCACGAGCGCGCTGCGCGTCGAGCGCAAATGGAGAATGACCTGCGTCGTGCGATCACGAATCAGGAACTCTTCGTCGTCTATCAACCGGTCGTCATGCTTGCGCCGACTGCGGACAGATGGTCGTTCCCGCCACATGCCGCCGCTGTCGAAGCACTGGTGCGGTGGCGTCACCCCGACAGGGGCATCGTTCCGCCGGTCGAATTCATCGGCGTCGCCGAGGAATGCGGCTTGATCGGCGCATTGGGCGAATACGTACTCGATACCGCCTGCCGCCAGTTCGTCGCATGGAAAGGGGAGCTGGGGCGCCTGGCCCCGCGCCTTCTGGCGGTCAATCTTTCTCGCGCCCAACTGACCGACGAGGGATTCGTCGCCTATGTTGCGCGTACGCTGCAAGCGAGCGGCATGAGTGCGAACGAGCTGCAACTCGAAGTGACAGAGAGCCTCGCTGCGCAGGATGAATCCGTGCAGGCCACGTTGCAACAACTCAAGTCGCTTGGGCTCACCCTGGCGCTCGACGACTTCGGGACGGGTTATTCGTCGCTATCGAGCCTGCACCAGCTGCCGGTGGCTACCGTCAAGATAGATCGGTCGTTTGTGAGCCAGGCAGTGCAGAGCGCGCATCATCGCGTGCTGATCGAAGCAACGGTTCGCGTAGCCGCGAGCCTGAACATGAGCACCGTTGCCGAGGGAGTCGAAAGCGAGGCGCAGGCATCCGTGGTCCGCTCGCTCGGCTGTGAGAAAGGCCAGGGCTATCTGTTCAGCAAGCCGGTTGTGTCGGAGGATCTCGTCAGCTGGTTGAAGAGCAATGACGCGTGAGGGCTCTGGGCGATCGCCTGCAACGACGGTGGGCTGACGCGGACAATCACGTAAAGTATCGCTGTCTCTGTCCAAACAGGTCCATCAATGCTCGTTCGCCCGCTCACTCCATCCGACGCGTCGTCATTCGTCTCTTTGCGGCTTGCCGGACTGAAGGAGTGTCCTGCCTCGTTCGCTTCCAGCTATGAAGAAGAAGCGGGCCGCTCGCTGCATGACGTCGAAAGACAACTGGCGGCGGTGCGAGGCCAAGGCGTGTTCGGCTCTTTCAATGGCACCCGCCTCGTCGGCGTCGCGGGCCTCGGGCGTGAGCACCCGCGAAAGCTGAGTCACAAGGCGTTTGTCTGGGGCGTCTATGTCGCGCCGGACATGAGAGGCCGGGGCGTCAGCAGAGCGCTCATCGTCGCACTCATCGAGTTTGCGCGACTCGAGCCTGAGATCACGCAAATCAATTTGACTGTGAACGCGAACAACGAGCTCGCAACCCGGCTTTACAAGTCGTTGGGCTTTGAACCCTTCGGCGTGGAGCGGAACTCGTTGCTGGTGGACGGTTGCTTTCACGACGAGGTACACATGTCGCTGAAGATCGATCGTCGGACCGCGTCATAGGACGGCGCAGAAGGCTACGGGATTCGCTCGATGCCAGAATGCAGCGGCAATCCGGCATCGGCTTCAATGGTGAAGCGCTTCCTCACCGACCTGTAGCGCGGCGAACCGCTCCGACACCTTCTGAGCGAGGTCGATGAGTCGATAGCTGATCCGGCTCGGTCCGGTCATCGTTACGATCTGGTATGTGCCGCCCGTTTCAGGGTCGAAGGCTCGGGAAATCTGCGTCGCGTCGGTCGGCCCCGACATGGTCAACACTGCATCTACCGCAAACGCAAGCGTGAGCCCATCCACCACGACCACCAGCGCCTGCCGCGGCTCCGAACGCTCGATCTCGCTGCCCGCCGCCAGGCCCAGATTCACGAGCTCGACAAGGTCATTGCGCCAGTTGATCAGTCCAAGGCTCGCTTGATCCACGCCCCCGCGCACTTCGATCTTAGGGTCCGTCACGATTCCGGCTACGTGTTCGATGTTCGTCGCGTAAGGGCGTCCCGCCACCGAGAACACAATGTAGGAACCGGTGTATGCCGCTGCCGGATTCACCGTGGCCGACCCCGTCTGCGGCGCTGTGGTGCGGGGCAGATGCATCAGCCGTCCGCTGCTGGAGAGCGCTTGCGCGTTCAGAACGAGCGCCGTTCTGCTTCCGGATGTACCGATAGCGCCGAAGAAGAAGCCGGGTTCGGCAAAGGCAACCGGCGACACCGGCCGTACGTCTTTGGGCGCGAGCAGTACCAGTTCTGAAAGCTCGTCGACGGCGAAACCGGTCACACGGTCACCGTGCGCGAGGACGAGCAGATACTTGCCTTGCCCCGTTTCGCGCTGGGGAAGACTCAATACCGCAGGAAGGTTCATGACGGCGAGGTCCGCCCCTAACCAATGCGCGACTCCCAGGAACGTGGTGTTGCCCGGACTCGGTTGCTGAAGCTCGGGCATTGGAATGACGCATCGGACACTGAGCGCGTCGACGCCTAGCAGATGCTCGCCGCAACGTACGATCGCGTGTTGTCTGCGTCGCGACTTCTCATCCTCGTTCGAGCTAGCTTGGAGGCTTTCCGCGTCGCAGAGGCGAGCCATCTTCCGGGCGGCCCTTCCTGCCGTTGCTTCGTACAACGTAGCAACGTTCGCAATGCCGATGAGCGACGACGGTTCTCCGAGCGAAGCCAGCACGGGAAAGAGTTCCGCTGCGGATTCATCGTCCGGCGACAGGGTAATCAGGCTGTCTCGGTCGATCGCTTCGGTCTTGTCGACTGCATCGACTTCGATGCCGAACACGGCATCGCCCTGGCGCAGAACGATGACGTGTCCCGCTGGCTCATGCGCTGTCTGATCGGGGCAAATAAGCCGGTAGGTATCGAGCGTAGCGACGGCGTCGCCGCGCAGCAGGAAGTATCCCTTCATGCTGGCCGGCTGACCCGCTATCTGCTGGTAGGCGCAAGGCGCTTCCACCGCCTCGACGATGTGCTCGACAGGGATGCCGAAGCGGATCGAGCCGACCTGCACGACGCCGACAACAAGTGCTGACGAATCCATCATCAATTCTGGCGGGACAGCGCGGCCACGGTGGAAGACGAACGAACCGCCGCTTCGCCGCCTGTTACCAGCGTCAGTTCGCGCAACAGCTCAGAGACAGTACGCGTAGCGGTTGCCTGCTTTTCGGTTACCTGATGTATCGCCGCGATGGTCTCGGTCGTACGGTCGACACCCGCCCGAATACGGTCGAAGCCGTTTGCTGCGCGTCCGGACGTTTCGCTTCCAGTCTTGATCCGATGCACGGACTCGTCGATGTGGCGACGAATCTCGTTGGTCGCCTGCGAGCAACGCTCGGCCAGCCGACGCACTTCGCTCGCAACGACGGAGAAGCCCAGTCCATGCTCTCCCGCGCGCGCCGCTTCGATGGCTGCGTTGAAGGCGAGCATGTTGGTCTGCGTGGCGATCTCGCTGATGACCTTCACCACTTCGCTGATACCGGCGGAGGACTGCTCGATCTCCTTGATCGCCGACATCGATTCAGCCAGCGTACGACCGCCCGTATCCGCCTCGGCCTGCGTTTCGGTAGCGACTGCCGTTGCCTCGCGCGTGCGCGTGGCGATGCCGTCGATGGATTGGGACAACTCGTCGATCTTCTCGCTCATTGCAATCAAACTGGCCTGCATCCGGCGCTCGCGCTCCACTTGCGCGGTGATGTCGCTCGCGTACTTCACGATCTTGTAGGGCCGGCCGGACTCGTCGAGCACGGGGTTGTACGTCGCCTGAAGCCACACGCGGTACCCGTGCTTCGATACGCGCTCGAAGCGCCCGGCATGGTAGTCGCCGCGGCTCAGTCGCGCCCAGAAGTCGCGATATTCGGCCGTGGCGGTCGTTTCGGGATCGCAGAAGATGCTGTGATGCTTGCCGACGATCTCGCGCAGCGTATAGCCGATCGCATCCGTGAAGTTCTGATTGGCGGCCAGAACGTTGCCTTCGAGGTCGAACTCGATGACCGCATTCGCCCGGTCGATGGCGGCCAGACGGCCATCTCGTTCAGCGACGCCGCGTTTGAACTCCGTGATGTCGGAGGCGAACTTCACGATCTTGATGAGCCTGCCGTCCGAGCTATAGATCGGGTTGTACGTCGCCTGAATCCATACTTCGCGGCCGCCCTTCGCGATGCGCTTGTACTGCCCGGCGTCATACTCGCCACGCCCGAGCTTTTCCCAGAACGAGCGATAAGCGTCCGTGTTCAGGTACGACGGCTCGCAGAACATCCGGTGATGCTGGCCCTTCACTTCTTCGAGGCTGTAGCCCATCAGATGAAGGAACAGGTCGTTCGCCGCAAGGACGTGGCCGTGCAGATCGAACTCGATGACAGCTTGCGCCCGTTCCATCGCCCGCACCTTGCCGGCGTGATCGTCGGCGAGCGTGCGCGCGCCGGTAATGTCGGTGGCGACCTTCACGATCTTCTGCACATTGCCGCTTTCGTCGAGAACAGGCGTGTACGAGCCGTGAATCCAGACTTCCGAGCGCGTCTTGGTCAGGCGTCTGAACTCGCCGCTCGCTTCGCGTCCCGAGGCGAGCATGATCCAGAAGTCCTGGTATGCCTGACTGTTGGCGTATGCGGTGTCGCAAAAGATGCGGTGATGCGATCCGACTACCTCGTCCGCCCGGTAGCCCATCAGGGTCAGGAAGTTGGCGTTCGCGCGCAGGATCACGCCGTCGGGCGAGAATTCGACGACGGCACGCTCTTTCTCTGTGGTGGCCCACAAGGAGCGCAATTCGGCGAGGGGCTTCTGACCGGCTGCTGCCGCATTCGACGCGCATACGGTGAATGAGGGTTCGGCGTTCGGATTCATGGTTCGAGTCTTTCCAGAGCGTCCCCGATGGACTGTCAGGGCTTAGGCGGGCTTAGTTTCTTGTTAGCGGCAGCAGGGCGGCCGATCTTTAGCTGCATCGCGGAAAGAAAGCGCTTAAGTATTCGCTGAGTTCTGCCGACAAGACATCAATCAAGACCTACCCTTAGTTTTTGCGAGCGATGATGTCCGAGTATCCGGTTTTATATAACGAAGAAGACAGACTCGATGCGGTCGCGCAATGCGGCTTGCTCGATACGCCCGACGATCCCCGCATCGACCGCATCACGCGACTTGCGGCGTATGTCACGGCGTGCCCTATCGCGCTGGTGTCGATCGTCGCCGCGCATCGGCAATGGTTCAAGTCGCGGCACGGGCTCGCGGTTAAGCAAACGCCTCGTGATATCGCCTTCTGCAACTATGCGCTCGTCGAGCCGGGCATCTTCGTGGTCGAAGACGCAACAAAAGATGATCGCTTTCGACTGAACGCCCTCGTGACGGGCGACCCCGGCATCCGCTTCTATGCGGGCATCGCGATCACCGGGGCGAGGGGCCACCGTTTGGGCACCTTGTGCGTCATCGACACAACTCCTCGTGCGCTGTCGCCTGTTCAGAGGCGTTTGTTCGACGATCTCGCGGGCTGTGCCGCCGACGTTTTGCGCGTGGTCGAAGCCGAAATGACCGCGCGGTAAAAGGGCGGCGATGGATCGACGAAGCAAAGCGCGGCAGCCTCATACACCGCGCGCTCGTCGCTCGGCTGATACGCTACGCGTTTGCCACGCATGGAAAGGACCGCCGTGTTGAAGATCGATCCCGCCCGCCTGTTGAACGACCTCGAGCACCTGCGCAGCTTCGGCGCGACGGGTCCGGGCGTCGTGCGTCTCTCGCTGTCGCCGGTGGATATGGATGCGCGCCGCTGGCTGGCGCAGCGCATGAACGAGGCCGGGCTCGATGCATCGATCGACGGCTTGGGCAACGTGTTCGGCCGCTCGCGCAACGACGGCCCGGCGCTCTTGATCGGCTCGCATACCGACACGCAGCCGACCGGCGGCTGGCTCGACGGCGCGCTCGGCGTGATCTACGGCCTCGAAATCGCCCGCGCGCTCAACGAGTGCGATGCGAGGCGCCATCTCGCCGTGGACGTCGCATCGTGGATCGACGAGGAAGGCACGTTCTCGGGCTTTCTGGGCAGCCGCAGCTTCGTCGGCGAACCCGTCGACGAGGCGATTCGCAGCGCGCGCAATCGCGAAGGCGTTCTGCTCGGCGACGCGCTTGCAGCGGCCGGCATCGCGGACGCGCCGCGTGCACGCATCGACCGCGCGCGTCACAAGGCGTACATGGAGCCGCACATCGAGCAGGGTGGCCGGCTGGAGGCGCATGGCAATGCCATCGGCGTGGTAACGACGATCGTCGGCATACGCGAATTCCGGCTGCGCTTCACGGGGCAGCGCAATCATGCAGGGACGACGCCCATGTCGATTCGCCGCGATGCGGGCGCGGGACTGGTCGCGTTCATTACGCGCATGAACGAAGCATTCGAGCGGCTCGCCGATGCCGATACCGTGTGGACGGTCGGGCGCATCGACCTCGATCCGGGATCGTTCAGCGTGGTGCCGGGTTCCGCCGACATGTACCTGCAATTCCGCGACGCCAATGCGCAACGCCTCACTGCAATGGAAGCCGCGCTCGCCGAACTGATCCGCGACTTCAACGCGCAGGAGAAGGTGAGCGTCGAGATAAGCGACATCGAGCCGCCCGAAGAACCGGTCACGATGGACGCGGCGCTGCAGGCCCACCTCGCGGATGCAGCGCAAGCGCTCGCGCCGGGGCAATGGGAGCGCATGCCGAGCGGCGCGTCACACGACGCGCAGGTGATTGCGCATCATCTGCCCGCGTGCATGCTGTTCGTGCCGAGCATCGGCGGAGTCAGCCATGATTTCATCGAGGATACGGCTCAGGCGCATATCGTATTGGGTTGCGAAGTCGCGGCGCAGGCGGCTGCGAAGATTCTGCAAGGGATGCGGGGATAAGCGGCAGCACCAGCGCAAGCCCGGTTAGAACTGGTACACCTCGGCCGGATTCTCCACAAGAATCTTGCGCCGCCCCTCGTCCCCCTCGACGAGATTCATCGCCCATTCGAGCATGTGCGCGTCCTCAGGCACGGGCCGCACATTGGGATGCGGCCAGTTCGATGCCCACAACCCCCGCTCGGGATACCGCGACGACAACTCGCTCACGAGCCACGCCACATCGTCGAATGCAGGCGGACCGACACGCGAACTCTCATACGGCGCGGACAGCTTGATCCAGCAGCGCCCGCCATCCAGCAACCGGCACAGCGACGCGAACCCTTCGCTCTGCGGCGAGACAGGCGCGAGAAACTTGCCGAGATGGTCGATCACGAGCCGGGACGCGAGACGCGACAGCATCGGCTCATGGCGCGGCAACGCATGCCCGTCGAGTTGCAGATCGATGTGCCAGCCAAGCGGCGCGATGCGCGCGGACATCTCGGCCAGCGCGTCCCATGGCAAAACGCCGCCCGGCAGCATCATGAAGCGCACGCCACGAATGCCCGCCTCATGCAGACGCTGCAATTCGTTGTCGCCGACATCCGGCGGCACCACCGCAACGCCGCGCGCCCCGTCGCCCAGTTCGGCTATCGCGCCAAGCGTGCAGCGATTGTCGAAGCCATAGCCGGTTGGCTGCACGACGATCGCGCGGGACAAGCCGAGCGTGCGCTGCATTCGCGCATACGCGGACGCAGGCGCCGGTGGCGGAACGAACGTCGCGCTCGCGGCGAGCGGATACCCTTCCTCGTAGACATGAATGTGGCAATCGCACGCGCCTTCGAAAGGATGCGGCGACTTCATCGCGCATCCGCCGGAACGCCGATGCCCGCGTGGCCCCAGCGCGCCAGCCGGAACGCGTGCGCCGCATTCACCGCGCCGACCGGCATGCGACCGTCGAACAGCGCCTCCGTCTGCGCGACCGTTTCCATCGACTGATGCTCGATCGCGCCCGGCGTCAAGCCACCCACATGAGGCGCCGCGAGCACACGCGGATGCGCAGCCAGCCGGGGCGATGGCATCTGATCCGGCGCACGCCCGACATCGAGCGCGCATCCCGCGATGCGTCCGCTCTCCAGCGCGGCGAAGAGCGCGGCGTCATCGACCAGTTCACCGCGCGCCGCGTTGATGAAATAGGCATCGGGCTTCATCGCGGCGAAGGTGCGCGCATTCATCAGATTCGCGGTCTGCTCGTTCGCGGGCGCGAGACACACAACGAAATCGGCCTGCGCGAGCAGGGCGTCCAGATCGACCGCGCGCACGCGCGCATCGTCGATTCGCGCGTAGGGATCGGACACGATCACGCGCATCCCGAATGCGAGCGCGAGTTCGCACAGATAACGCGATATCTGTCCGTATCCGATCACGCCGAGCGTGCTGCCGCGCAACTCGCGGCCCATCTGCGGCACGGGCGCTTCGTTACGGTGATAGGCCGACGCATACGCAGTCGTCGCGCGCGCGAGATCCAGCATTGCGCCGATCACCCACTCGGATACCGCCGGCACGAAGCCCGCGCTCGCCTGCGTGACGAGCACGCCATGTTCGCTGGCGGCATCGACATCGACGGTGCGGATATCCACTGCGCAGCGCACGAACGCGGCGAGCTTCGGCAGCGCCTCGAACAACGCGCGCGGCGCAGGCGTCTGACGATACGCGATGACGACATCCGCGTCGCGCGCCTTGTCCGCGAGTTCGGCCGTGGTCAGTTCGCGGTCTTCGGGGTTGTAGGCGACATCGGCGATCTTCGCGAGCGCCGCCGCCGCGCGGGCGCCGAAATAATGGTCCAGCCTATGCCGGGGGTGACTCACGAATACCTTGTTCATTTTCTGGTCCTGGATTGCTTCGTTACCGGCCTCGCGCTGCGCGGCGGCGCTACCGATTCCCGTTCGACGAGCGTGATCTCCGTGAATAGCGCCTGCTCCGATGCGGGCATCGGCTCATCGTGCGCGCGCATGACCCGTTCGACCATCGCGGCGGCCATGGCGGGCACCGGAAGCTGCACGGTGGTGAGCGCGGGGTTCGAGATCGCCGCCAGAAAGTGCCCGTCCATGCCGACGATCGACACATCCTCGGGCACGCGCAGCCCCGATTCGCGCAAGCCCGCCATCAGACCCAGCGCCATCAGGTCGTTGACCGCGACGATCCCGGTCGGGCGCTCGTCGTCGGCCGCCAGTCGACGCGCAAGCGCGCGGCCGTTCTCGGCGATCATCGAGTCGCCGTATTCGTTGACCGGACCGCTGTCGAGCACCTGCGCGCGCGCGGACAGGCCCGCTTCGCTCGCAGCGGCGAGAAAGCCGTCGATCTTGTCGCGCCGGCTCATCGTCTTGCCAGTCAGCGTCGCGAATGCAAGCCGCGTGTGACCCTGCCCGATGAGATGACGTGTCGCCATGCGCGCGGCACCGAAGTTGTCGGGCGTCACATGATCGACGCGCGTGGCTTCGCCTTCGGTCGCGCGGCGGTCGTAACTCACGACGACCATTCCGCGCCCGGCGGCGGTTTCCAGATGGCGCTCATTGGCGAGCGATGAGATCACGATCACGCGGCGCACGCCCTGCGAGAGCAGGTCCTCGAAGAACGAGGCTTCCTTCGCGGGATCGCGATACGTGTTGCCGATCATCACCCGATAGCCGTAACGCTCCTGCGCATACGTCTCGACTTCGCGCGCGATGTAGCCGTACATCGGATTGGCGATGGACGGCACCAGCAGTCCGACGATCGGCGTCTGCCCGGTCTTCAACTGACGCGCCAGCGTGCTCGGGCGATACCGCAGCGTGCTGATGGCGGCCTGCACGCGGGCAAGCGTTTCCTGGCGCATCTGATCGATGCGGCCGTTGAGCACGTTCGACACGGTGCTCACGGACACGCCGGCTTCGCGGGCCACATCCTGAATGGTGCTCATAGCGTTGACTTCTACCGGCTACAGGCCGAGCCGGGTCGGCAACCAAAGTGAGAAAGACGGCACCAGAACCAGCGCCACCAGTGCGATAGCCAGCACCAGCAGATATTTGACCATGGGACGCGCCACCGCCTTCATGTCCGTGCCGGTGATCGCGCAGGTCGCGAACAGGCCGAGACCGACGGGCGGAGCGAAGAGGCCGAAACCCATTGCAACGACGATCACCGTGCCGAAGTGCAGAGGGTTGATGCCGAGTTGCGTCGCGATCGGCGTGAGCAGCGGGCCGAAGATGATGAGCGCGGGCGCGCCTTCCAGCACCGCGCCGAACACGATCATGATTAGCACCGAGAGCAGCAGGAACATCGTCGGGCCATACTGATGCGCGAACGCGATCATCGAATCGGACACGAGCGCGGGAATCTGCTCGATGGTCAGCGCGAACGAAACGCTGGATGCGGCCGCCACGATGAACAGAATACTGCTCGCCATCGATGCCGAGCGCACGAACACGCGCGCGATCGACTTCGGCGTCAGTTCGCGGAACGCGATCCATCCGACGACGAGGGCATAGACCACGGCGAACGCCGATACTTCCGTCGATGTCGCGATGCCCGAAGTCACGCCCTTGCCGATCATCGCGATCATGACCAGTGCGACGAGCGCGCCGCCGAGCAGGGGCAGCCACGCGCGCGGGTGCGTCAGGGCATCGGCGAGATTGATGCGCCGGCCGCAGATCACGGCGACGATCGCGAGCGCCACGGCAAGCACCGCGGCCGGCACCACGCCTGCGAGGAACAGGCCGGCGATCGAAATGTTCGCGACGAAGCCCATGATGATCATGTTGACGCACGGCGGGATGGTCTCCGCCATCACGGCGCTGCATGCGAGCAGCGCGGCGGCTTCGTTCGGGTCTTCGCGGCTCTGGCGCACCGCGGGCATGACCACGCCGCCGACCGCCGCGATATCCGCCAGTTTCGAGCCCGACACGCCCGAGAAGAACGCGGTCGCCATGATCGTGATGAGGCCGAGTCCGCCGCGTACGCGCCCGAACATGCGCAGCAGCAGCTCGATCAGTCGCGACGACATGCCGTTCGTTTCCATCAGAAGGCCGGCGAGCACGAAGAACGGAATGGCAAGCAGTACGAAGTGATCGGTGCCGGCCATGACCTGCTGCGAATACACGAGCATCGGCAGGGACGGTTCCGCGAGGAAGTAGAGCAGGGCCGAGAAGGCGAGCACGAAGCCGATCGGCACGCCGAGCACGAGTCCGCCGATGAAGCCGATGGCGAGCAGCGCGCCCGGCCGCACCGCATGACCGGGTACGAGGACGTCCCACCCATACACCGCCGCCGCGATCGCCACGCAGCCGAGCAGCGTGCCGAGCACGAGTCGGCGCGTGCCGTTCAACGCATGGGCGAGGGCGAACACCGTCATGCACAGGCTGCCCGCGACGAGCGGATACACGTTGATCCACGCGGGCAGGCCGCTCGGCGTCATCTGCCCGTATGAATCGACGAGCAGCAGACACGACGACACGCAAAGATTGGCGGCGACGCCCGCGATCACCCAATGGCCGGCATGCACGAGCGACGGTTGCCAGCGCTTCGGCAGCATGCCGCGAAACAGATCGACGCCCACGTGCTGGCTGCGCCCGAGCACGGTGGCCGCGCCGAAGAAGACCAGCACGATCATCAGCGCGCGGGCGACTTCCTCGGCCCAGTCGAACGGATCGTGCAGGAAGTAGCGGTAGATAACGGACAGAAACACCACGAGCACGTCCGCCGCGAGCACGACCGCGCACAGATATTCGATGCCGTGCATCAGGCGCCCGAGACCGCGCGCAAGCGGCGTCTCGCGACCGAAGTTAGGCGCGGCGAGCGTGGCTTCGGGGCCGGGCGTCGCGGAGAATGTGGTCATGGCGTCGTTCCTCCGTTCAGGCCCGGGCCGAGGCGATGGCGGTGAAAAGCGGCGCGGTCGCGGGATATTGCTTCGCGAAGTTGGCGTACAACTGGGTCTGCATTTCCTTGCGCGCGGTATCGCGATCGGCCTGGGACATCGGATAGAAGGTCATGCCGCGCTTCCTGAGTTCCTGCTCGGCGCTGGCGGCGGTCTGGATGGCCGCGACGCGCTGCTTCGCGGTGGCGTCCTGCGCGGCCTTCTGGAATGCGGGACGCAGGTTCTCGGGGATCTTCGCGAGCGCGCGGCGGCCCATCACGACGACGAGCGGGCTGAAGACGTGTTGCGTCTGCCAGCACGACTTCACGACCTCGTCGTACTTGCTGGCGAGCACGGTGGCGCAATCGTGCTCGAAGCCGTCGACGACGCCCGTCTGCGCGGCCATGTACAGCTCACCGATGGGAATGGGCGTCGGCACCGCGCCCATCAGCTTGAAGGTTTCCATGAACGCGGGCGTGGGCAGGACACGCAGCTTCACGCCCTTGATGTCCGCGAGCGATTGCGTCGGCTTCTTCGTAAAGACATTTCGGCCGCCGAAGGAATAGCCCCATGTGACGACGGAGCAGCCGGCGCGCTGTTGCAGCATGCTGTCGAACGACTTGCCGACGCTGCCGTCCATCGCGCGGCCGACGTGGTCGAAACTGTCGAACACGTAGCCCAGGTCCAGCATGCCCAACTCAGGCAGCACGGTCGCCCAGATCGACGAGCCGGTGACCATCATGTCCACCGCGCCTACCTTGACCTGCTGCACGACGTCGCTTTCCTTGCCGAGCTGGTTGTTCGGGAAGTAGTCGATGCGGATCTGGTCGCCCACGCTCGCCTTCAGGTTCGCGGCGAGGTTCTGGTACCAGACGTAGTGCGCGGCGTTCTCGTTCGCGGGCATCGAGGACGACAAGCGCAGCGCGACGGCCGGCTGAGCGCGCACGATGGCGGGAAAGCCCGCGTCCGCCGCTGCGAGCGAGGCTGCCGAGGCCGTCTGAAGGAACCGTCGCCGGGAAATCGAATGCATGGTGTGTCTCCTGATTGCCGCGTGGGCGCGGACGAGTTGTGCGCACCGACTATCCGCCGCGGCTGTATCGATTTAGTGTATCGATACAGTAGGCGAGCGGTTTTCGACGGTCAACCGGGCGTTTTCCCGTAGGCTCATCAGTTCTGGCGCTTGCACCGACCTCCGTTGTCGACAACAGCACGCAGCAGCGGCGAACGCGAGATAGCAATAGACTCGGCGTTTTCACCTAGTTGACTCGTCGCGAGACTCTGCCCAAACTGCGTTCCATGCGGTGTGATCACACATCACAACGACAACCGGCATGCCTTTCGGAGGTCTTCTCGTGGCGACTCGCGCATCACCGGACTTACCGGCACTCGAACTGGTTGCACGCGAGACGATGGCGAGCCGCGTCTACACGCAGTTGAGGGAAGCGATCATGACCGGCCGCTTCGCGCCCGGGCAGTTGCTGAGCCTGCGCAGCGTCGCGGAAGCGGTCGGCTCCTCGACGATGCCGGTACGCGCCGCGCTCACCCGCTTGCAGGCGGAAGGCGCGCTGATCGACGGACCCGGCCGCGCGCTCATGGTCCCGCCGATGACGCTCGAACTGCTCGAAGAACTCCGCGACGTGCGCGTCGCGCTCGAAGGCGCGGTGGCGAAACGCGCGGCATCGCGAATGACCCGCTCGCATCTCGCCTCGCTACAGGAGATCTTCGACGAGATGGATGCCCACGTGGAAGCGGGCGACGTCGCCGCCTACCTGCGCAGCAACTTCCGGTTCCATAGCGCGATCTACGCGCACGGCGCGAGCGAGATCACCCAGGCGACGATCCAGAACCTCTGGATGCGCATCGGTCCGTTTCTCAACCTCGTTGCGCCTGACATTCCCCACATGCGCCGTTCGATGGCCGCGCATCGTCATATCGTCGAGGCGCTGTGGCGCGGCGACGGCGAGGGCGCGCGCGCCGGCATCGAGGAAGACATCGGCGACGCCGCGGCCGATTTGCAGGAGCGCCTGCAAAGCGCCACGAGCGACGAAGCAAGCGACGAAGAAAGCGACGACGGCGGCGGCAATCTGGCGCAGGCCTGAATCGAAGAAGATTCGTACAACGAATGAAAACAACGGGAGACGGACAATGACGGTTCTGCAGATGCTGAAACCGCGCGCGGGCTTGCGCGTGCTCATCACGGGAGGCGCATCGGGCATCGGGCTCGTGATCGCCCGGGCGTTCGTCGATGCAGGCGCGCGCGTCCATGTATGCGATGCGAGCCAGCAAGCGATAGACGAGCTCGCCCACGCCGAAGCGGGCGCGGAAATGAATCCGATCACGGCGACGCTCGCGGATGTATCGGATCGCGACGCGGTGGAGCGCGTGTTCACGGACGTGGAAAGCCAGCTCGGCGGGCTCGATGTGCTCGTGAACAACGCCGGCATTGCCGGGCCGACCGGCGGCATCGACGAGATCGACGTGAAGGCGTGGGAAGACACCGTCGATGTCAATCTGAACGCGCAGTTCTACTTCGCGCGCCGTGCGGTGCCGCTGCTGCGCGAAGCGAGGGAAGGCGGCACGATCATCGCGCTGTCCTCGGTCGCCGGGCGTCTCGGCTACGCATTCCGCACGCCGTACGCCGCGACCAAGTGGGCCGTGGTCGGCATGACCAAGAGCCTCGCGATCGAACTGGGTCCCGACAACATACGCGTCAATGCAATACAGCCGGGCATCGTGAAGGGCCCGCGCATCGAACGCGTGATCGACGCGCGCGCGAAGCAGCTCAATCTCTCTTACGAAGAGATGGAGAAGCAATATCTCGCCAAGATTTCGCTGCGCCGCATGACGACGCCGGAAGAAGTCGCGGCCACCGCGCTCTTCCTGTGCTCGCCTGCGGGCAGCGGCATCTCGGGACAGGCTATCTCGGTCTGCGGCAACGTCGAAGTTCTCTAAACGCACGAGGATTCCATGGCAACGAAACGCAAGGTCATCATCACCTGCGCGCCGACCGGCGCCATTCACACGCCGTCGATGTCGCCATATCTGCCGGTCACGCCGCAGGAAATCGGCGATGCCGCGCTCGCCGCCGCCAAGGAAGGCGCCGCGATCATTCACCTTCACGCACGCGATCCGAACGATGGCCGTCCGACGCAGGACCCCGCCGTGTTCCAGGAATTTCTGCCGCGCATCAAGGCGGAAACCGATGCCGTGATCAACCTGACGACCGGCGGCAGCCCGCACATGACGGTGGCCGAGCGCCTGAAGCCCGCGCATCACTTCCAGCCGGAGGTGGCCTCGCTGAACATGGGCTCGATGAACTTCGGCCTCTATCCGATGCTCGATCGCTTCAAGGAGCTCAAGCACGACTGGGAACGCAAGCATCTCGAGAACAGCCGCGATCTCGTGTTCAAGAACACGTTCGCGGATATCGAATACATCCTGACGTCCTGCGGCGCGAACGGCACGCGCTTCGAGTTCGAGTGCTACGACATCTCGCACTTGTACAACCTCGCGCATTTCGTGGATCGCGGGTTGGCGAAGCCGCCGTTCTTCGTGCAAAGCGTGTTCGGGCTTCTGGGCGGCATCGGCGCGCATCCGGAAGACCTCGCGCACATGAAGCGAACCGCCGATCGCCTCTTCGGCAGCGACTACGTCTGGTCGATTCTCGGCGCGGGCCGCAACCAGATCGCGCTCGGGTCCATCGGCGTCGCGCAAGGGTCCAACGTGCGCGTCGGACTGGAAGACTCGCTGTGGATCGAGCCCGGCAAGCTCGCCGATTCGAGCGCCGCGCAGGTGCGCAAGATCAAACAGGTGATCGAAGGGCTGTCGCTCGATATCGCGACGCCCGCCGAAGCGCGCCAGATGCTGCAACTGAAGGGCGCGGACAACACCAACTTCTGACCGGGAGCGCACAGTGAGCGCGAAGCTGAAAGTCGTCGCGATGCCGACGGGATGGCTCACCGTCGATCGCTCGTCGCAAGTCTATGGGCGTTACTTCGGCCAGCAGATCAAAGTGCCGGTGTGGTCCACGGCCATCGTCGGCGCGGACAAGAAGATCGTGGTCGATACGGGCATCCACGATCCGGGCTGGGTTTCGAACTTCGTCTGCCCGTGCGATCAGGCGCCGGAAGAAAGGCTGGAACGCGCGCTGAAGGAATACGTCGGCTGGAGCGCGGACGAGGTCGATATCGTCATCAACACGCATCTGCACTACGACCACTCCGGCGGCAATACGCTCTTCAAGAACGCGCGATTCGTGGTGCAGGCGAAGGAATGGGAATACGCGGGTCGCCCGCTGCCGACGCAGGCCACCTATTACCAGGAGTTTCTGATCGGCCGCGAGCCGCTCGCGTACTTCCGCTGGCAGTTCGCGCACGGTGTTACCGATATCGTGCCGGGCGTGCGCGTCGTGCCGACGCCGGGTCACACGCCGGGCCATCAGTCCGTCGCCGTGGATACGGAAGAAGGCGTCGTGCTGATCGCGGGCGATTGCGCGAACTGCATGGAAAACATCGTCGATCTGGTGCCCGTCGGCATCGTGCACGAGACGCTTGCCGAGATCGGCTCGCTCTCGCGCATACGCCAGATCGCCGACTTCGTGATTCCCGGACACGATCCCAACGTCGTGCCGGGAAGCGCGGGCATCGCATTGCCGGCGAGCGCGCGCTTGCCGCATGTAGTGAAAGAGGCGTAAGACCGAAAGCAGTCAAGAAGACAACCAGCGGAGGAAGACATGAAAGCATGGACGAATACGATCCGTCATGCGGGCCGGGCAGCGCTCGGCCTCGCGATGGCGACGGCGCTTGCGATGTCGGGAAGCGCGCACGCAGCGGGCAAATACAAGGTGTTTCTGTCGATGAGCTATGTCGGCAACGACTGGCAGACGGAAGCCGCGAACATGGTCAAGGCCATGGCGAACACGCCGGCGTTGAAGGACAAGGTCGATCTCGAAGTGCAGGTCGCCGGCACCGATGCGCAGAAGCAGATCCAGCAGATCAACTCGATGGTGCAGGCGGGCGCGAAGGCCATCATCATCTATCCGATCTCGCCGACTGCGCTGAATCGCGCGATCAAGAATGCCTGTTCGAAGGGCGTGGTCGTCGCGGCGTACGACGCCGAAGTGACCGAACCGTGCGCGCACAACGTGAACATCGACCAGCATCAGGCCGGCACGGTGACCGCGGAATGGCTGGCGAAGACCATCAACGGCAAGGGCAACATCGTGCTCATCAACGGCGTGCCGGGCACCTCGGTGGACCGCGCCCGCACCGAAGCCGCGAAGGCCGTGTTCGCGAAGTATCCGGGCATCAAGATCGTCGCGGAAGGCACCGGCATGTGGAGCCAGGCGACGGCCAAGACCGAACTGTCGAAGATTCTCGCCACCAATAGCTGGGACAAGATCGACGGCTTGTGGATGCAGGTCGGCTGCTTCACGGCGGCGTCGATGCAACTCGACGCGGGCATCGCGGACGACAAGATCAAGCCGTGCGCGGGCGAATCGTCGAACGGGCATCGCGTGCAGATGCTGCCGCCGGGCGAGGTCAAGGGACAGGGCGCGTATCGCTCGATCGGCTACCGTTCGATCTCGTACGGCGCGCCGCCGTACTCCGGCGCGATGGCGCTCAAGATGGCTGTCGCCAAGCTCGACGGCAAGGACTTCCCGCAGCACATCACGCTCAAGCTGCCGCTCGTGGAGAACGGCCAGTCGAAGCTATGCAAGACCGGCAGCATCGACGAACTGAAGGCGGGCTGCACGGCATTCAGCCCGGACAAGGTGCCGCCGGGCTGGTTCGCGGACATCTACTCCGAGGACACGAAGGAAGTCGGCTTCAACGCGGCGCTCACGGGCAACCAGGACTAAAGGCGCTCATCATGAACGACGCATCTCTGGCGATCGATCTATCGAAGGTGACGAAGCGTTTCGGCGCGACGGTCGCACTCGACGGTGCGTCGTTCCGCGTGAAGCGCGGCGCGGTGCACGCGCTGCTCGGCGAAAACGGCGCCGGTAAATCCACCACGGTCAAGCTGTTGTCCGGGTTGATGCAGCCGGACGAAGGCAACATCCGCGTGATGGGCGCGGAGGTCGCCATGCGCGGACCGAAGGACGCGCATCGGGCGGGCGTGCAGACCGCGTTTCAGGAAATGACGCTGGTGCGCGATCTCACGGTCGCGCAGAACCTCTTGATGTCGTATGAGCCGACCGGTCTCTTCGGGCGCATCAAGAAGCGCGAAGCGCAGCGGCAGGCGTCCGAGTGGCTGGAAAAGCTCGAACTGTCCGACGTGCGGCCCGGCGCGTATATCCGCGACCTGTCATTGCCCGTGCGACAGAAGATCGAGATCGCGAAGGCGATCGTGCGCGGACCGCAAGTGCTGCTGCTCGACGAGCCGACGTCCGCGCTCTCGGGCCGGGACGTCGCATGGTTGTCGCGCCGCATCGATGAACTGAAGGCGAAGGGCGTCACGTTCGTCTTCATCTCGCACCGCATGCAGGAAGTGCGCGAGTTCTGCGACAGCCTCACTGTGTATCGGAACGGTCGCGATGTCGGCGAGTTCGATGCAGCGGATATTACGGACGACGAAGTAATCAAGCTAGTCATCGGCAGATCGCTCGAAGCGAAGTATCCGCCGAAGGTCGAGCCGCCCGCGCTGCGCGAAGCGGCGCAGAAGCCGCCTGCGATGGAGGCGCGCGGCGTGCGCGTGGACGGCGTGGTGACCGACTTCGATCTGGTGCTCAAGCCTGGCGAGGTGCACGGCATTGCCGCGTTGCAGGGAATGGGGCAGCGCGAGCTGTTCGAAGCGCTGTTCGGTGCGACCTATGTCGACGACGGACAAATCCTCATCGACGGGAAGCCGGTCACGCTCACATCCACCGCGGATTCGCTCAAGGCGGGCGTCTCGACGAGCTTTCTGCCGGAGGATCGCAAGACCGAAGGTTTGTTCCTCCGCTTGCCCGGTGGCGACAACGTGTCCTTGCCGGTGATCGGGCGTTATGCGCGCTTCGGGCTTATCGACCGCAAGCGGGAGCAGGCCGCCATCCGCACGTCGCTCGCGCAGATGGAAGTCAACCCGCGCGCGCTCTATAAGCCGTGTCTGTCGTTTTCGGGCGGCAATCAGCAGAAGATCGCGATGGCGAAATGGCTGCTCACGCAAAGCCGCGTGTGGCTAATGTTCGATCCGACGCGCGGCATCGACGTCGGCACCAAGCATCAGATTTTCGTGCTGATGCGCGCCTTCGCGGCGGCGGGCGGCTCCGTGCTGTTCTATTCCACAGATGTGCCTGAGCTCGTCAACGTCTGCGACCGCGTGTCGGTGATGTATCGCGGCCGCAATGTCGGCGAGCTTTCCGGCGACGCGCTCACGGAAGAAAACGTGATGCGCAAGATGCTTTCGACTTGAGAGGTGCTTCCATGAAGGTAGCCATTGCGTCGCCCGACAGCGAGACCGTCAAGCCGGGCACGGGAACAGGATGGGGCGCGCGTCTCGACCATCATCGCGGGCTGATCATCGCGGTCGGCGCGTTGCTCGCCATGCTGGCCGCGTGGGTCGCGCTGTCCGCAACGCCGGTCGGCATGTACGACCTCGGCTCGGTCATTTCCAGCGCGACGACGCTCGCGCTCGCGGCCATCGGACAGACCATCGTCGTATTGACCGGGGGCTTCGACCTGTCGGCCTCCGCGGTCGTCTCGCTCGCGAATGTGCTTGCAGTGCGATTCGTGCAAGGCACGCCGCTCGAACAATGGATGGGCGCGGCGCTCATCATCGGAATCGGCGGCGGCATCGGGCTTGTCAACGGCGCGCTGATCGCCTGGTTCCGCCTGCAATCCATCGTCGTCACGCTCGCCACGATGTTCATGGTGCAGGGCATGACGCTTCTGATCCAGAACAAGCCGGGCGGCAGCGTCGGTGAGCAGTTCGGCGCATTCCTCACGTCCGATCTGATTCCCGAAAAGCTGCCCATGTCGGCAGCAGTCCTGATCGTCGCGTTGCTGATCTGGGCGTTCGTGAAGCGCACGCGCTTCGGCGTGGGCCTGTACGCGCTCGGCAGCGATCCCGACGGCGCGTTCGCCAACGGCATGCCGGTGACACGCTATCGCATGGCGACGTATGCGCTCGCCGGCATGTTCTACGCGGCGGCGGGGCTGTACGTGTCGGCGCAGACCGGTTCCGCCGATCCGCTCGTGGGCCGTCCGCTGCTGCTGTCGATGTTCACTGCCGTCGTGCTCGGCGGCACCTTGCTCGGCGGCGGACGCGGCGGCTGCGTCGGCACCGTGTTCGCCGCGATGACGCTGATGATCACCGTGAACATACTGCTCGTGCTGAACGTATCGGCGTTCTTCACGACGATCGCCGAGGCGATCATCCTGATTCTCGCGGTGCTCGGCGCGTCGATCGGCAAGGAATCGGCGGCGCGTGAATCGATGCGTCACGCCGCGCAGTGGCTGAAGGCGGTGCGAACCGGGACGCGGGTCACGCGCGACGCGCAGGCGCGGCGCGTGTCGTTCCAGGTCAATGACTTCCGCGCCATCGAGAACACGGAGCTGAAGGGGCGCGCGATCGGCGACTGGATAGAACGCAATCGCGAATGGGCGAAGTATGTGCTGCCGGCCTATCTGCTTTTTATCGGCGTGGTCGCGGTCACGGGTGTCGTGTACGGGCCGGGCGTGCTCTTCAGCGCGAACTTCTATAGCAGTCTGCTCACGCTCACGCTGTTCCTTGCGATCCTCGGGCTCGGACAGGGCGCGGTCATCCTGACCGGCGGCCTCGATCTGTCGATGCCGTGGCTCATCACGCTCTCCGGCGTGCTGCTGACGGGTCTGACGCACGGCGTCAATGGCGCGGCCGCGTGGGCCGTGCCGGTCGTGCTGGGCGTGGGCGTGCTCGTGGGCCTTTTCAACGGCATCGGCGTCGTCATGCTGGGGCTGCCGCCTATCGTCGTCACGCTCGCGGCCAACGGACTGCTGCAAGGCCTGACGCTCATCTACTGCAACGGCTCGCCGCAAGGCTGGGCGCCGTCGGCGGTCAGCGACTTCACCAATGGCCGGCTCGGGCCGCTGTCGCTCGCGGCGTGGAGCGTGCCGGTGTTTCTCGCGTTCGCGCTATTGCTCTTGCATCGCACGCCGTTCGGGCGCCGCATCTATGCAGTCGGCAACTCGCAGATCGCGGCGAAGCTCTCCGGCGTGCGCGTGGGCGCGGTCCTGATTGCGGTGTACTGCGTCTCGGCCGTGTGCGCGGCGCTCGTCGGGCTGCTGCTTGCCGGCTTCAGTTCGCAGGCATTCCTCGGCATGGGCGACCCTTACCTGCTGCCGTCCATCGCGGTCGTCGTGGTGGGCGGCGCGCTCATCACGGGCGGACGCGGCCACTATCTCGGCGTGTTCGGCGGCGCGCTGCTGCTCACCGCGCTGGGCACGCTGCTCGCCGGCACGACGGTCCCGCCGGCGGTGCGCGACATCATCAACGGAGTGGTCGTGCTGGCTGCCGTCATCACGCTGCGCGACAAACGCGCCTGACATAAGGAGAACGAAACATATGAGCACGAGAGAGATAGCGGTGATCGGTTCGGGGCGGATCGGCCGCGCATGGGCGATCGTGTTCGCCCGCAGCGGCTTTACCGTGAAAATCCACGATGCCTCGCGAGACATGCTTTCGGGCGCGATCCCCGCGATTCGCGAGAGCGTCGAGGATCTCGCATCCTTCGGCCTGATCGACGAGAGCGTGGACCGTATCGTCGAGCGCATAAAGACGTGCGATTCGCTCGCCGAAGCGGTGGCCAACGCGGATCTGGTGCAGGAGAACATTGCCGAGATCGTCGATGTGAAGCGCGCCATGTTCGCCGAACTCGACCGCCTGACGAAGCCCGAAGCGCTGCTTGCCAGTTCGACTTCGGGGCTGCCCGCGTCGACGTTCACGGAAGGCCTGGACGGTCGCGCGCGGTGCCTCGTCGCGCATCCTGTCAACCCGCCGTCGCTCGTGCCGCTCGTCGAACTGTGCGGCACGCCGTGGACTTCGCAAGAGACGCTGCAACGCGCGCGCGTGATTTACGAGGAAGCGGGACAGAGCCCCGTCACGGTCAACCGCGAAATCTCGGGCTTCCTGCTGAACCGCATCCAAGGCGCGGTACTCGACGAGGCGTTGAGCCTTTACGAGCAAGGCTACGCGAGCGCCGCCGATCTCGATACGGTCATGCGCGACGGGCTCGCGATGCGATGGTCGTTCATGGGCCCGTTCGAAACCATCGATCTGAACGCGCCCGGCGGCGTGGCGGATTATGCGTCGCGCTACGGCGGCACCTATCGCAGCATTGCCGATACGCGCGTGCCGTTTTCGTGGTCCGACGGAGCCATCGCCAGTCTGCACGCCCAGCGCCGCGAACAGCTGCCAGCCGACCAGATCGAGGCGCGCAGCCGGTGGCGCGATCGCCGTCTGATGGCGCTGCTCGCGCACCGGCGCGCCGAGAAGAACAAGAACGACTGACAGAACGAACCCATCAAGGAGACGACGATGCCCGAAGTACGCTTGCTGGTGGATGCCAATAATCACCTGGGCGAAGGACCGCTCTGGGACGTGCGCGAAGATCGGCTCTACTGGATCGACAGCACCGCAGCCGAAATCTACAGTTGCCGCGCGGATGGCAGCGAGGTCACGCGTTACTTCGTGCCGCATCACATCGGCTCGATGGCGTTGCGCGAGAAGGGCGGCGCCGTGGTCGCGCTCGCCAACGGCCTGCATTTCTACGACTTCGAGTCGCAGACCGTCGAGTTCATCGCCGATCCCGAAGCCGATGACCCCGAGACGCGCTTCAACGACGGCAAGGTGGACCGGCGGGGCCGCTTCATCGCGGGCACGATGGCCTACGACTTCGACCGCTATTTCGCGGATCGCGGCCAGCGTTCGACGCGCAGCGGCGCGTTGTACCGGCTCGATACCGACGGCCGGGTGACGCGGCTCGACAGCGGCATCACCTGTTCGAACGGTCCATGCTGGAGCCCCGATAATCGCACGCTCTATTTCACGGATACCTACAGCAAGGAAATGGTCGCCTACGACTATGACATCGAAACGGGCGGCGTTTCGAACAAGCGGCTCTTCGCATCGGCCCGCAACATGGCCGGCACCTTCGATGGCGCGACCGTCGACGAAGAGGGCTACATCTGGTCGGCGCTGGTGTTCGGTGGGCGCATTCTGCGCTTCTCGCCGGATGGAAAAATCGATCGCGTCGTGCCGTTTCCCGTGCGCAATCTGACGAGCGTCATGTTCGGCGGCCCGAACCTCGACACGCTCTACGTATCGACCATGGGCCGCCCGATGTGGGGCATTCCGCAGAAGGAGAAGGACAAAGGCGGATTGTTCGCGGTGACCGGGCTCGGCGTGCGAGGTCTTCCCGAGCCGCGTTTCGCTGGATAAATGCGGCCGGTGCGCCGATCCGGGCGAACGGCACCGAAGGCTCTACGAACCCAGAGCCTCGCGTCACTCGCCCGATCCGCGCACGCCGTTGTTCATTGCTCGCATGAACCGATACACGAGCGCGGCGCGCGAGCGCACGCCGAGCTTGGCATAGATTGTTTTTACGTAGGTGCGCACGGTGAACTCGCTGATCTGCAAGCGGCCCGCTATCTGCTTGGTCAGGAAGCCCATGCATACCAACTGAACCACTTCCATTTCGCGTCGGCTCAGCATGCGCATGATGTCGATGCCGATCGCGCCATCGGGTGCCCTCATCGCGTCGTAATCCGGACGCATCGGACGCATGGGCCGCTCGGTGACGACGGCATAGTGCTGTCCTTCGAACTCGAAGCGGACGATCGGCTCATCGCCACCGCGCGGCGTGACGGGCGTCTCATTCTGATGCGCCGCGCGCGGCACGCCCGCGCCATCGACAATGACTCGACATACCTTGCCTCCGAGTTCGATTGTCCCGACCTCGCGCAGGCCGGTGGCATCCGCGAACTCGACGAGCACGGCATCGTGCCCAAGCCGCTGCGAATCGCAGGACGCTTTGCGCTTGTCTGGAACCGTCGCCACGAAGCGCCTCCCATCGGATCTGCTCAATCCTGACGCGAAAGCGTAAAGCCGTTCGGTAGCCGGTCATTGCCTCCGACCCCGCGTGCGCCGAAAAGCGGCGCGCCGCTGCGTCGTCATGCGGCGGATCGCGTGGCATGAGCGTCACGCGAATCCACCGGAGGCTTCACTCATCGCAGCACGAATGCAAGCGCCGAAGAGGAGTCGTTTGGATACCTTGCAATGCGATCAACGCGAATTGCGATCAGGTTACTGCCGTATTTTTAGGTATACCGAATGTAAAAACGCAAGATATATCTCGGCTGAAAGTGCGCTACCCCATATGCGGTAATCCGTTCGCATCCGCCAGTGCGCGCTAATGTCTTCAACGTCGCCACAAAAGGTTGGCTCAACGGGGCGAAAGCCTATGCAGCAACCCGCTTGCATGTGCCCCTTCTGACGATTGAACCGCGCGCGCAAGTTCCTACACTGCGCACATGGATCGGCTCGCGCAGTCGATCTCAGTTGCGGAGAAAGCAATGAGTGATCTCTTTGATAGCGACGTTGCAGATCAGGCCGATGCCGACGGCGCCGACAACTTCGACCGGCCCGACCAGTTCGACGAATCGGCTGACGGCATGTATGGCGACGAGGCATTCGCCGACAGCGGCGATTGCGCGACGGAAGACTGCTTCGACGGGATGTCGTCGGGTGAAGCGGAAGGCGTCGACGACATGGCATTGTGGAACGCGTTCGAAGAAGAAATCGCCGACGGCCTCGACGCCGCAAGCGACGACGAATTCATCGGCCGTCTGCTCGGCGGCCTCGGGCGCGCTGCGGGTTTGGTGAGCCGCGGCATGGGGAGCGCGGCGGGCGCCGCAGGCAGGATCGGATCGTTCGCAAACCGGGCGGGCAATATTGCCGGCGGCGTGGGACGCGCGGCGCGTGTGGTCTCGCCCGCAGCCGAAACGGCCGCGCGGCTTGCGCGCCTGCTGGGAGCGCCCGGTGCGGGCAGCGTACTCGATCAGGTCAGCCGCGTCGCGCAGGGCGTCGGGTCGGCGGCGGGGCGGGCGCAGAGCATCGCCGGATCGCTCGGCCAGACCGCGAGCGGCGCACAGGGACTGTTCAGCCAGATCGGGCAGCTGCTGGGACAAGGCAACAGCGCCGACGATGCATTCGACGCAGTCATGGATCTCTATCTCGAAGACGGCCTGGACGAGGCGCTGCCCGCCGCAGTCGCGCTCGCGGCGCGTGCGGCGGCGCGCGGGCTCGGTTATCGCAACGTCGCGCAGCTGTCGGAGGCGGGCCGCCGTGCGCTCGTGCGCGGCGTCGCGGCGGCGGCGCGTGAACT